>CASCGD010000031.1 GCA_949132985.1 uncultured Lachnospiraceae bacterium | reverse complement strand
TTTGTAAATACGGCTGAGTCGGTTACTTGATATTATTACAAAAGTTTTATATAATGTATCTGACCTTGCTGATTGAATGGAGGAAACACCCTGCGGGTATACCTGTATGCCAGAAACCAGGCAAGAGGAGGAAACACCCTGCGGGTATACCTGTATGCCAAAAAACAGGCAAGAGGAGGAAATTATGACGCAGATAAATATGATGGAAACAAAAACGGATTTATCAAAATTGGTGCGCATGCTTGAAACGAGACAGGAAGATGTCATTTATTTTGTAAGAAACGGTACTGCTGTTGCGCAAATGACGTTGATTCCGGAAAAAAAGAGTAAAAAGCGAATCGGTGTTGCTGAGGGGAAATTCAAAGTTCCAGAGGAGTTTGATGTATGGGATAAAGAAGTTGAGGAGATGTTTGGGAGAGAAATATGAAAATTTTGTTGGATACACATATTCTTCTGTGGGCATTGTCTAACGATGAAAGACTGCCTGGGAAAGCAAGAAGCCTGATTGAAAATGAGGAAAACGAAATACATTATAGCATGATATCTTTGTGGGAAGTAGAAATAAAGCGTCTGGCACATCCGGACGCGATGCCTGTTTCCGCGGAGGAGTTATTTCATTATTGCAAGCAGTCTGGATATCAGAAGACAGACATAAAAGAAGAACATGTTTTTGCGATGAAGAAATTAAGACGCAAAGAAAATGCACCGCCTCATAAAGACCCGTTTGACCGGATGCTTATCTGTCAGGCAATCGTTGAAGATATGACTTTTGTTACGCATGATTCTCTTATTCCATATTATGAGGAACCATGTATTCTGGCGGTGTGATCGCCACACATCAATTGAGCAGGAAGTAAAACACCCTGCGGGCATACCTGTATGCCAAAAATCAGGCAAGAGGAGGAAACACCCTGCGGGTATACCTGTATGCCAAAAACCGGGCAAGAGGAGGAAACACCCTGCGGGTATACCTGTATGCCAAAAACCAGGCAAGAGGAGGAAATTATGACACAGAAATTAAAAATACTCCGTCGTTTTTTTACCGTTTTCGTCTTTTCCCTGCTTCTCGGGCTTTTCATACCGCAGATTTGCAGCTACGGTGCAGAGGGGGAAACCATTGAATTTGTTCCGTCCGAGGACGCGGCGGTGAACGGGCGCACGCTGACAGCGCTGCTTAAGGACGACGAAAAGCGGACCATAGTCTTTCCGCAGAGCGGGGAAATACGAATCGACCGTGTTTTGTGGGTTGGCGACAACAAGACGATTATCGCAAACGACTGCACGATCATTCAGACGAAGAAAACCGCCCCGCTTATTTTACACGAGATTGATCAGACGAATTTCAAATCGCTTCGAAATGTGACGGTGATCGGCGGCACATGGAAAACCGTCGGAAACAGTGCCAATGTGGGATTTCGTTTCGCCCACGCCAGCAATATTACGCTTGACGGCTGCACCGTTCCGGTAAATTATCAGGCCCATGGGATTTCCATCATTGCGTGCAAGGACGTGACGGTGAAAAACTGTACCGTTCTCGCCAGCGGAAAGGCGACCGATACTTCCCTGGAGGAAGCCATTCAGATTGACGTTGCGACGGCGGCCACCGCGCCGGTCTGCGCAGAATCCGGCAAGCAGTTTGCAAAGGGGCAGACGTGTGAAAATATTACGATAAAAAATTGCACGCTCCGCGGCTCCAGAGGCCTCTGCTGCAATTTTACCCGCACCGAAAACAACAAATATGTGAATAAATTTCACAAAAATATCAAGATCATCGGAAACACGATCACGGGAACCTCGGCGCAGTCGCTTACCCTGCACAACACGGTGGGCTTTACGGTGAAAGGCAACACGCTCATAACAAAAAACAAGCGCTACGACACGACCTATTCGGACGGACTGAACATAACGATGCTGGGGACTTACGCCAGTTCCGCAAAATACAAAAACAGTATTGTGAACAATACCATCAAGGGCGGCCGTTTCAGCCTTTATATCGGTTCCATTACGGACAGCAGGTTCGGTCCCACAACCATCAGGTCCAACAAGCTTTATTGCAGAAAGGGCGCTGCAAATGCGTTGAAGGTGGGACAGTGCACAAAGCTTATCAAATCGAAAAATAAGACGTACACGTGGAAGCAATAAAAAAAGTGACGGCCAGGGCAACGGTTCAGACATATCTGTGAAGAGGCCGCCACGTTGAAACGGGGGTACTTGTTGCGCTGACCGTGAATAAGCGCGGTGGAGGCAGAGATGCCCGTGAATGCCGGAACATATTATTTGACATTAGATATTAGATTAAGAGATACAGGAGAACAACTGAATTATGAAACGAAAGATAATCGGAAGCATTTTAACTTTGTGCATGCTCATCAGCATGCCGTGCACCGCATTTGCAGCGGATGATGCCGCAGTGGCACAGTCGTTGCGGGAGAGTGAACCAAAGGAGGCGGCAGTTCTGTCAGGAAAGTCGGAGATGCCTAAGGTGCAGAAGCCGGGAGAGGCGGAAAACCCGAGAGATCCAAAACAGGCAGGAGCATTGGAGAACCCGGAAGACCCGAAGCAGCCGGGAGCATCGGAGAACCCGGAAGACCCGGAGCAGCCGGGAGCATTGGAGAACCCGGAAGATCCGAAGCAGCCGGAAGATCCAAAAGACCCGGAAGATCCAGAAAACCCGGAGGAGCCGGACTATACCGTAGTTCCAAAACCCACCACCAGCAAGGCATCTGCAAAAGCCATCCGCATTTCGTGGGATTCCTCACAGGATGATTGTGTGGACACCTATTACGTCATGAGGCGGGGAACCAAGGATAATGAGGGCAGTGGCGCCTGGAAGACCATCGCGAAGGTGAAGTCGGACAAAGAAGCGGGCGGCCCGAAAAATTCCTATACGAACAAGCTTGGTTCGTCAAAAACACAGCAGTACGAATATAAAATCTGTACGCTGTCGGAGGATCAAACGGTTGATACGCGGGAGGAAGTCTATGCAGAGGAGACAGACCTTTATGCGGCGCTCGGGACGAACATTAAGATTTGTATTGATCCCGGGCATTACGAGTCTATCAACAATAATTACGGCTGGAGCGGTGAGGATGGGAAATATCCCTACTCCGAAGGAGCGTTTACATTAAAGATCGGAAAGGCGCTCAAAAAGGAGTTAAAGGAGGTATACGGGATTGACAGTTATATGACGAGGACGACGGATCGGATTTCGCTGACTTATGGGGGTAGGACATATGTCAATGGAAACCTTGATCAGGGCAACGTTTCCGTTCGCGGCCGTATGGCAAAGAAAAAGGACTGCGATTTTTTTATTTCGCTTCACACAAATTCTACCAGCAGTTCGAAAAAAATTTGGAGTCAGCCGAAGAGTGTCAACAAGGTGTACATATTTGTGAATCAGAAGGCTCACAGAAGTGCGCAGTGGATGAAGACTGCCAATGCTATCGGTAAAAGTCTTACGGAATATAATCAGGAGTCCGGCATTCAGACGACGGGCTTTACAAAGAGAACGAAAAATCAAGCGGTTTTGTTTACCAATCTCGCCAACGATGAGCCGGATGGGAACGGAACCGTCGTATACCGGATGAACAGCCGGGGCAGCGATTATTACGGCGTGCTCAGGGGCAGTCATGAGGATGGCGTGCCGGGCATTCTGGTGGAGCATGCTTTTCATACTACAAAAGCCATGAGAAAGCTGGCGGTGGCTTCTTCGGAGCTTTATAAAAGCTGGGCGGCGTGCGATGCATACGGGATTGCCAGGGGCTTTGGGTTGGCGGATGCCTGGTAGGAGGACGACATGCCCGCGAGGGAAGCGAACGGGCGATACATTTACAGGAGCAGGGATATGAAGAAGAAAATTGCGGGAATTATACTGCAGGCCGCCAGAATTTACAGTAAGCCATTCAGGCAGGCTTCTGGCTGGCGGTCTGCCGTCGGGGCATACTGTAAATTGAACTGGTGCGCAGTATATATATTGACGGTCTGCATGCTGCTTTGCACGGTATGTGAGACGTTTGCGTCGTCGAGGACGGGAACGTCAGTGACTCCCGCGGCATCCGAAGCGGCCGGCCAGGGGACGGAGTTGTCAGACTCTGAGCCTGAGCTCTCAGAGCCGAAGCCGGAAAATCCGAAGCCGGAGCCGTCAGGCCCTGAGGGTGAAACGAGAGAAGGCTGGGTAAAAGCCGGGACAAAAACTTACTTTTTCAGGGATGGGAAAAAGCAGACGGGCTGGCAGAAAACAAAGGGGAAATGGCAGACCTGTGACTGCTCGATGCGCAGGGTCGATAAGAAGAACAATTTCTTTTTAGTAGACAGGAAAACCTATGCGTCGCTGGTCAAAATCAAGTGGGGTTCCACCGTCAGGTGGGACAGCATTTATACGATGCATGTGAAAAAAGGGAAGGTAAACTGGGCTTCCAAAGAAAATTTTATCTGATTTGGAAAACATGTTGTTTTCTAACCTGAGTCTGACTAATTCCAGTGTGAACAGAAGGTCGGCAGTCTGGTAAAACTGGTGGAGGAGTTTGTAAGGCGTACAAACGTGGATTCCCTGGCCATCGCCATCGGAACGAGCCACGGCGCTTCCTCCGTCTCTCAGGAATACGTGAAGGAGATCCGGCAGTACGGCGAAAACCTGGCGGATGCGATCGGCATTCCGGAGGACATGCTCCGCGAAGCCGCAAAATCGGCGGTGTGCAAGATTAATATCGATTCCGATTTGCGTCTTGCCTTTACGGCAGGCGTGCGGAAGGTGCTGGTGAGCGACCCCGCCGCGTTTGATCCCAGGGCATATTTAAAAGAGGGCCGGGCAAATATTAAGGCGTTAGTCAGGCATAAGATCACGGACGTATTGGGCAGTGATAATAAGGCGTAAACAGCATTTTTTACAGTATTTTCCTCTATGAGTGTGAGAAAGGCGCATGGTTTATCTCTGGGTGAGCCATGCTGGCAGCCGGAAATACGGTTGTATGCAAGGCGGCTGCGCTGACTTTGTTTATGAACGGGCGGGAGAGTTTACCTCCCGCTCTGTTTTGGAAGCTGCAGGTAATCCATAAGGGCAGTTTCCAAAAGACGGGAGTAATTGACCTTCTGCTCCTCTGCGATCCGCTTGAGCCATGCCGGAAGGGTGATGTTTGTTTTAACGCGTTCATTGTCACGCTTTGCCCGGTATAAATCGGGGTGGATTGTGACAGGTATCACCACATTGCCGTCGGTGTTCTCTCTGGGGAGATTGAGGGAGGGGGGTGGGTATTTCGTCGCCGTCACGCTCCATTCCATATACATGGAGGCTTGCGGCTTCTTTTGCCATTCGCTGCGCCTCTGCCAGATTATCTCCATAACTGAAACATCCGGGAAGATCGGGAAAGGAAATGCTGTAACTGCCGTCCTCGCCAGGCTCCAATACTGCAAGAATCTTTGCGAAGTATTTTCAGAATTTCTCGTGCTGTCATTTACTGCTCTCCTTACGTTAGCCATTATACGCCTGTTTTGTGCGCATATTAACAAGAATGCCTGTAAGGGCAGTTTGTGAGTATAACCTGCTGACTGCAAACGCGGCAATTGACGCACCCCTCTTTTTCTATTATACTGGTCATATACTATTTTTTGAGGGAGAAATACAATGAAGGTCATGAAAATAAAAAAGGGGGATCCTGTCGCCAGACGCCAGGACAAGGTGATGGAATGGTATCTGATTCAGGCAGGTTCCGTGACACGTCACTACAATTATGCCGAAATCACCATGCGGGCCAACTCCATCATCGGAATTCTTGAAAATACATGGTTTTCCTGTGACTATATTGCCAGCGAGGATACTACGCTCATCGTCATCCCGTGCAAGAATGCCGATGATCTCCACACCCTGCTGGAAGCGCAGGCAAACTTCCGTGCGATCTTTCTGCGCACCGCTTTGGAGCAGCGTCATCAGGCGATTTGTCTCTATGCAACTCTGAAACAGAAGGCGTCGCTTCTACATACGACTGCCCAAAACAGTTACAATGATTACAAGGCGCTCTGCGCACAGCTCATGGTTCCTGCGCACAGGTTTTACCGCCTTTCGAGTTTTGAGGCGCTCACGATGCAGCACCGGGTTGAAAAATGGGAGATGAGCAACAGTCAGAGTCTGATGAAAGACTTTTTGCGCCAATATCTGCAGCTCATGATCCAAAATGATGATCTGTGTGTCGGCGCCATCATGGAAGCCTCCGCGCAGATGCACCGCACCGCGCAGGGCATAGAAGAGATTGCTGATTACCTGATGTGTAACCGCGACGTACTGTGGAATGATACCGAGGATGATATTTTTCACCTTTATTTTCACCTGGCAGGCAGACTTGCATCGGATGGAAAGGATCCGGGAACTTGCCAGACACGGATGAAAGAGATCTGCCAGACAATGAAAACGCTGAACATTTATGATCCGATGCAGATTGATGAGTGTACAAAGGCGTGTAAAAACCAGCAGCTCGCCGCTGTTGGCGGTGCCCAGACAAATATTGCCGATGAGGACTGTGTCGCTCATATCATGTCCTATGCCGGCTATGACAGCAAAGAAGAGATTCGAAAATTCAAGCTCGTTCTGCAGGCGTACAAAGAGCTTCCCGACCGCGCCTCCGGCGACAAAGATGTCCGCGCGCTGCGGAAAACGATCTCGACGTATTTTTATGAAATTTACAAAAAGGCGTTTTTCAACTCCGTGAATCAGGCAAGTCCTCCGTCCCCGATCCTGCTGATGTTTTTCAACTTTGGCTTTATGGACGTGGATCTGCTCGGGGTGGAGCAGACGAATGCACTTGTGCGCTTCAGCGAATCTCTCGGCCTGTTCAATCACACGCACATTTATACCATCTATGAATGGCTGAAAAAGATATACAGCGGTGAAAAGGAGCCGTCCCGCAATGAGTTTGACCTGTACTACAACGGCTATCTGCAGGAGCAGTTAAAGCAGGGTGAGATCACACAGAGTGAGATGGCTGCGCTGCGCGACGATCAGCGCGCAAAGGTGACGTTTGAGATTGAGAACCTGTTTCAGTCCAGCCACCGGTCCGTCTCCGGGCGGCTGTCGACATTTTGCCCGATCCTGACCTCCGATGAGTTGTTCAACCCCTTTGAGAAGATTGCTTCCAGCGCTGCACGTATCGAACAGGCGATCAATAATATCCGAAACCTTGACTATTCCGTGCTCTACCGCGAAGTCCTCTTTTCGGATCCGCCGCATGGGATCAATCAGGAAGATCTCATGAAGGAGATCATGCCTGACGTCATCTTATTGCCCTGCGTTGGTTCCCGTTCCGCTATGTGGCAGGAGACGAGCGGCGTGCGCACAGACACACCGGCACGCTTTTTGTTCCCGATCTTTATGAATACGGATCTGGACGAGCAGATGCTCATCACAATGGGGCGCTACCGCTGGGAGATCTGCCGGCATGTGCAGGGCGGCTACTGGAATGATTTCCGCGTGAAATCCCTGACGGCAGAATATTATGACTATCTGCAGTTTTACCGCAAAAATAAAGACCTCTCGGCGGACGTAAAGGATAAGCTCAAATCCGCCTTGCAGCACGCCCGCAATAATTTCCGAGAGGTCTTTGTAATGGATTATATCAACTGGATCAAATATGAATCACAGGGCAGCTTCCGCCTGAACAAGCTTACCCGTGATATTTTAACGCGCTACTGTCCCTTCTCACGCGAGATCCGTGAGTCCCTTTCCGGCAATCCGCTCTATCAGAATGCCTTTGGAAAGCTGGAGATTGAAAATGCGAAAAATATCAAACGCCTGCAGGCGCTCTACAAAAAATATGAGGCTGCAGGCGGTGAGATTACCGCGGATCTCAACGAGAATCTGCGATTTTATCAGCTGTAGAAAAAAGGGGCTTATCCGCCCAAAAACATATTGGGAGTGATCCACATGTCAGAGAAAACAGTCGTTACGAGTGAAATCGGAATTACCTTAAAGGTCATAGGCGGGAAATGGAAGCCGTTGATTCTCGAATATTTGCGGATGCAGGGGACAAAGCGGTATTCTGAAATTTTGAGATATCTGGAGCATGCGCCGAAAAAAACGCTGACAGCCCAGCTGCGGGAGCTGGAGGAGGACGGGATTATCGAGCGAAACGTCATTCCAACCGTGCCGCGGCGGGAATTATATCCTTTCCCATCCAACCTGTACGGACGAAGGAGAACCGCTGATTTCCACGGAGTGAACGGTAATAGGTTACATTTTACGCCCCGGGAACGCACACTGGCTGTGCGTTCCGTAAGAACATGATTCAGTGACATAAAGCAGCCAGGGCACAAAATAGTGCCGTCTAGCGGTTTGTTCTTCCGGGCCTTATAATTTATATTGACGAGCAGTAAGCCGGCTCACGAGCATTGCTGCTTCAAGCGTCCGGCAAATTTTATTGCTCGTGAGTATAGCTGTAAAAAGATTGAAAGGATGGTAGGGAAATGTTTAATTTTGAGTATTTTACTCCCACAGAGGTATGTTTTGGAAAGGGTACGGTTGAACGCACCGGTGAGTATGTAAAAAAATATCACGGCACGAAGGTTTTGATTCATTATGGCGGAGGGAGCATTGTCCGCACCGGGCTGCTGGAGCGGATGAAAAAGTCGCTGGACGATGCGGGTATCGCCCATGTTGAGCTTGGCGGCGTGGTTCCGAATCCTCATCTGTCCAAGGTGTATGAGGGAATCGAGCTTTGCCGGAAGGAAAAGGTTGACTTTCTGCTTGCGGTTGGCGGGGGAAGCGTGATTGATTCTGTAAAGGCAATCGGATACGGGCTGGCAAATGAAGGAGACGTGTGGGATTTTTTTGAACATACGAGGATGGCGGATGCCTGTATGCCGTTGGGCTGCGTCCTGACGATCGCGGCTGCCGGGAGTGAGATGAGCAACAGCGCTGTCATCACCAAAGAGGATGAGGACAAAAAAAGAGCCTACGATGATGATGCTTCCCGTCCGAAATTTGCGATTATGGATCCGGAACTGACGATGACCCTGCCGGATTACCAGACGGCCTGCGGATGTACGGATATGCTGATGCATACGGAGGAGCGGTATTTTACGAACGGCGGTAACATGGAAATTACCGACAGCATGGCAGAGGCATTGATGCGCACGGTTATCAAATATGCGCGTGTGCTGGCAAAGGAGCCGCAAAATTATGAGGCGCGGGCAGAGGTGATGTGGGCGGGAAGCCTTGCGCACAACGGCCTGACCGGCTGCGGAAATGACGGCGGGGATTTTGCATCTCATATGCTGGAGCATGAGCTGGGCGGAATGTTTGATGTGGCGCATGGCGCGGGGCTTTCGGCTATCTGGCCGAGCTGGGCGCGTTATGTCTGCGGGGACTGCCTTCCTCGTTTCAAACAATATGCGCTGAATGTGATGGGATGTGAAAACAAGGGGACGGATGAGGAGATTGCCCTTGCCGGGATTGAGGCGATGGAGGAGTTTTATCGCGCAATCGGCATGCCCACTACCATGAAGGAGCTGGGAATCGAGCCGACCGAGGAGCAGATTCTGGAAATGGCACATCGCTGCGCGCTGGCCACCGGCGGTCAGATCGGCTCCGCAAAAGCGCTGAAAGAGGAGGATATGGCTGAGATTTATCGCATGGCGAGGTAAAAAAGTAAAAAACCCGCACAGCGGAACAGAAGGAAGTGCATGCCGGGGTTCTACGGACCATGGCATGCACTTTTTTGTGTGCAAACCAAAGCCGGAAAATACAGTAGCCGTGGAAATGCGATTGTGGTATGATGTGAACATACAAATATATTACAGTAACCGCTTCGCGAACCCTGTAATCGAATTTGTGAATAGCTTTTATGTTCTCATAAGCTATATTCAAAGCAGCAGAAAACTTATGTTTGGAGGAACATCCATGAAATTTTTCCACCTCTCCGATCTGCACATCGGACTGAAACTTTTTAACCGGGATTTGCTGGAGGACCAGCAGCATATTTTAAAACAGATCACGGAAATTGCCGGAAGAAAGCGGCCGGACGCCGTTGTAATCGCCGGCGATATTTACGATAAGGCGGTTCCCCCGGCGGAAGCCGTCGCGGTGTTTGACGCGTTTATCGCGGATCTGACGGCGGCCGTCCCGGATGCGGTGATTATGATGATCAGCGGCAACCACGACAGTGCGCCCCGGGTCAATCTCTTTCGGAGTGTGTTGTCAAGACAGCGTATACATATGGTCGGCGTCGCGCCGCAGCAGCCGCAGGACTACATCGAGAAGGTGACGATAGCGGATGCTTACGGACCGGTCAATTTTTACCTGCTTCCGTTCGTGAAGCCCTCGATGGTAAAATCCGTGGTGGGAACGGACGAAAACGGCATCAATTTTTCCTACAACGAAACGGTGCACCGTCTGATCGAACGGGAATCGGTTGACGGGGGTGAGCGGAACGTGCTGGTGAGCCATCAGTTTTACATCCCGAAGGGCACGGATCCGGAGAGTGTAGCGCGCATGGATTCGGAGATACGCACCGTCGGAAATATCGACGAGGTTTCGGCGGATATTCTGCATCGCTTTGACTACGCCGCGCTCGGACATATTCACAAGCCCATGAAGGTGGGAGGCGAATTTTACCGCTACTGTGGAACGCCTCTGGCGTGCTCCGTCAGCGAGGCGGGACAGCAGAAGGGGATTGTCGTGGTGGAAATGCGGGAGAAGGGCAGTGTTTTGACCGATGTGATTCCATTGAAACCGCTGCGCGAGGTGCGCCTCGTCAGGGGAGAGCTGGAGGAAGTGTTGCAGCAGGCCTGCGCGGATTATGTGACGGTCATTCTGACGGATAAGGTCGATCTCAACGTGATCGATATGCAGGACCGGATTCGAAACGCGTTTCCGAATCTGCTTGAGATCCGCAGGGAGACGCAGAGAAAGGCGGATTACAGTAAAAAATTTTCGGCCGGGAAAAATCTGGATCCTTTTGAGCTTTGCTGTTCTTTTTTAAAAGAAGCGGATGATTTGGAGCGGGATCTTTTAAAAGATGTGATCCGAACCATACAGGAGGAACAGTAGTATGAGACCAATAAAATTAACTATGCAGTCGTTTGGCTCCTATGGGGCGGAGACTATGATTGATTTTACTAAAACGAGCCAGAATCTTTTTCTGATTTCAGGCGATACCGGCGCGGGAAAGACGACGATTTTTGACGCGATCGTGTTTGCGCTTTACGGGGAGGCAAGCTCCGGGAACAATAAAAAGGACGGCCTGGAGTTGCAGAGCCAGTTTGTGGGCTATGATACAAAGCCGTATGTGGAGCTGGTATTTTCCGAACAAAAGGGCGAAGCGTGCGAAACCTATACGGTCCGCCGGGTTCCGAGACATATGGAGCCGCTAAAGAGAAAGAGCGGCTACACGGAGAAAAGCGAGACGGTCTCCTTAACGATGCCAGACGGCAGCGAGTATCCGCAGAAGGAAACCGACCGGAAGTTAGAGGAGATCGTCGGTCTGACCAAGGGCCAGTTTATGCAGGTGGCGATGATTGCCCAGGGGGAGTTTATGGATATCCTCCGGGCAAAAACCGATAACAAAAAGGTGATTTTCCGAAAGCTGTTCCACACGGATTTTTTTGAGGGAATCGTGAAAGAGCTGGAACGGCGGTGCAGGGAAAAAAGAACCGGGATCGCGCAGATTCGGACCATATGCCAGACCCAGGCAGGGCATATCTCAGTTCCGGAAGATTATGACAGGGCGAGCGTACTGTCAGAGCAAAAGGAACGGCTCATCCGCTCGGACAAGCTCTCGGTCACGGACATGGAAAAGCTGCTGGAAGAGTTAAAGCTTCTCTGTGAAGCGCTGGGTGAAAAGACGGCGGCGGCGCAGGAGAATTTTGAAGCGTTCAGTAAAATCCGCGACGCGAAAAGAGATGCATACATGCATGCGGGGAATCTGCTGAAATTATTTGAACAGCTGGAAAAAGCCAAAAAAGATCTGGAAGCGTGCGCGGCCGGGGAAAAGGACATACAAGAAGCCGCCGGATTGATGGGGCGAATCGATGCGGCATATGAAATTCAGGCAGTTTTTCAGAGATATGATGATATCAGGAACAAGGCTGATGATACAAAGCGGAAAATAGAGGAATTGGAGGAAAGGCTTCCCGGCCTGCAAACGTCACTGGAAGAATCGTCAAAGCGGGAAGCGGAGGCCAAAAGGCAGCAGGAAGCAGAGCTGGAAGCATTCACAAAAGTATCGGAACGGGTGAAGGCGGCTCTGGATCTTCTGGAAAAAGTGAAGGAGGCAAAGGCGGATTTTAAGGCAAAGGAAGCATGCTGTAAGCGCAGTGACGAGGCATCTGCCGCCGCGGCGAAGAAGCTCGCGGATCTGGAAGCGCAGGAGCAGAAGTGGCGGGAGCAGTCCGAAAAATTAGCACAGGCCGACACGCTGCTGGCACTCTGGAACGTCAAAAACGGGGAAGCGGAACGTATGGCGGAGGAGATTTCTCTGGCGCAGGCGGCCGAACAGGATGTGGAAAACCAGCGCAAAAAAGCAAAGAGAGCACGGGGCGCATACGAGAAGGCGCGGGATGCATTTGAAAAGAAAAATGAGGAATATACCGCGAAAAGAAATTGTTTTCTGGACGCGCAGGCGGGATTTCTTGCAAGGGAAAAACTAAAGCCGGGAGGGCCCTGTCCGGTGTGCGGTTCCACGGAGCATCCGCACCCCTGTGAGCTGCCGCAGGAGCATCGGGAACTGACGCGAGAAGTGGTTGAAGCGCTGGGCGCAGAGGTGAAAAAGCTGCAGGAGCAGCAGGAAGAAAAATCAAGGGCAGCAGGCGCAGGGCTGGAGCTGCTTCGCGAGAAGGAAAGAAATTTTCAGGAGGTCATGGACCGGCTTTTCGCCCTTTTATCGAAACATATCCCGGACGTGCCGGAGAGATGCAGTGTGGAGCAGGCGGGTGAACTGCTGGACGGATGGAGAGAAGCAGTCCGGGCAGAGGGTGTAAAATTACAAAAAGACGCGGAGACGTTTGCCGCTGTGAAGAAATCCTTAAGCGGCGCGGAAGAGAAGAAGCGCAGGCTAAAGGAAGCGTCAGAGCAGGCGGCAAAGAAGGCCGGGGCGGCAAAGGAAGCCTTTACCGTAAGCCGGACAAATCTCGAGCATCTGGAAAAGGCGAAGGATTTTCCGACGGAGGAAGAAGCAAAAGCGGCGCTGGCGTCCGCGGACAAAGCGAGAAAAGAAAAAGAAAAGTCATATTGGAAGGCAAAGCAGGCGGCAGAGAAGGCGAAACAGGAAACAGACCAGGCCAGGACTTTGCTGAAGCAGTACAGGGAAGATCTCACGGAACAGACCGGGGAGCGGGCGCTGCGCGGGGAAGCCTATCAAAAGATCATGGCGGAAAAGGACAGCCCGGAGGCTGAATGGAAGGCTTTGACAAAAGAACACCGCAGGTCGGAAACGGCGGATATCCAGTCCCGCATTGATGCCCATAACCGGAAAAAAGCGGCGGCAGAAAGCGTCTGCGCTTCCGCGAAGAAAGCGATTGGGGATGAAAAACGGCCGCAGCTGGAAGTGCTTGAAGCGGAAAAAAATAAATCCGAACAGGAGCTGGCGGATGCAGGACAACTGCTGGACCGGTGCAGGGAGTATGACAAAGCAAATCGCGATGCGTACCGCGCGCTGAGCGCCGGGATTCAGGAGCGGGGCAGAATTATGGAGGAGTACGAGCGGATGAACACGCTCTATAATCTTCTCGCCGGAAAGGTTACGGGCGCGCGCATGGATATCGAGACGTTTGTGCAGCGCTACTATCTGGAGCGGATTTTGTATGCCGCAAACAACCGTTTTCTGGAAATGTCAGCCGGGCAGTTTGAGCTGCGCATGTACGACATTGAAAAGGCCGGGGAGGGGAAAAATCACGGGCTTGACCTGATGGTTTATTCCACCGTGACCGGAAAGGAGCGTGAGGTGCGCACACTTTCCGGCGGAGAGTCGTTTATGGCGGCCCTGGCGCTGGCCCTTGGAATGGCGGATCAGATTCAGGAAAACGCCGCCGCCATCAATCTGGATATGATGTTTATCGACGAGGGCTTCGGCTCGCTGGACAACCATTCCAGAAATCAGGCGGTCAAGGTGCTGCAGCAGATGGCGGGCGGCTCCCGGCTGATCGGCATTATCTCCCATGTGACAGAGCTGAAACAGGAGATCGAGGATCAGCTGATCGTGAGCCGGGATGAAAGCGGGAGCCATGTCAGGTGGCAGAACAGTTAAAGCGGTGGATATTCTGCGACGGAAAATCCAGTCCATTCAAAGACGGCTTTCAGTGAATGGGCTGGATTTTTTAGTTGTAAAAAAGGGATTTTCGGCATATAATAAAAAAGAAATTAAGGGATTTTCGGCATATATCAAAAAATAAATTCGGGGATTTTCGGCAAAACGAAGTCCCGCGGACAGGGAAAGGATATTTTTGCTATGATTTTTAAGAGAAAGCTCTACGATAAAATGCTGGAATGGAAAAAGGAATTTGACGGGAGGACTGCCCTTTTGATAAAGGGTGCGCGAAGAGTTGGAAAGTCAACCCTTGTGGAGGAGTTTGCAAAAAATGAATACGAGAGCTATATACTGATTGATTTTTCGATCGCCTCAAAGGAAGTCCATGCATTGTTTTCTGATTTATCCGATTTGAACTATCTTTTTCTGCGGTTACAAATGATTTACCGTGTAAATTTAGTTGAGCGAAGGTCGGTCATAATTTTCGATGAAGTGCAGATGCAGCCTCTGGCGAGACAGGCGATCAAACATCTGGTGAAGGATCGGCGGTATGACTATATGGAAACCGGATCGCTGCTGTCAATCAGGAAAAATATAAAGGGTATCGTGATTCCCAGTGAGGAGACAAGGCTTCAACTGTATCCGTTGGATTATGAAGAATTTCGGTGGGCGTTGGGGGATACGGTTACGTTGCCGCTGCTTTTGACTGCTTATGAGAAAATGAAACCGCTCGGGGATGATATGAACCGGCGGCTGCTTCGGGATTTTCGCTTATATATGCTCGTGGGAGGTATGCCGCAGGCGGTGGATGCCTATATAGAAACGAACAACTTAAGTATGGTCGATCAGGTGAAAAGAAATATACTGGAACTGTATGAAGATGATTTTCGGAAAATTGATGCTACCGGGAGGGCGGGGATGCTGTTCGATGCGATACCGGCAGAGCTGAACAAGAATGCATCGCGCTATCAGGTATCCAGCGTGATCGAAGGGGAGAAGGAGGAGCGTGTGAGGGAAATACTTGCGGATATGCAGGACTCGATGACGGTTTTCATTGCATACCATGCAAATGATCCCGGCGCTGGTCTGTCCCTCCATAAGGATCCCCGGAGGTACAAATTGTTTTTGTGCGATACCGGATTATTTGTGACACTGGCATTTAAAGACAGAGATTTTACGGAAAATGAACTTTATGAAAAGCTGTTAAGCGATAAGCTGAGTGCGGATTTGGGCTATCTGTATGAAAATATGGTTGCCCAAATGTTGAAAACAGCGGGAAATGAATTGTTTTATTACACGTTTCCAAAGGAGACATCGAACCACAATTATGAGATAGATTTTTTGCTGGCAAGGAAAAACAAAATCTGCCCGCTGGAGGTAAAGTCGTCCGGTTATAAGACGCATGCCTCTTTAGATGCTTTTCAGGATAAATTTTCTTTCCGCATTTGGAGGCGGTATTTGATTTATACGCGGGATGTCAGGAAGGAAAAGGATATTTTATGTCTGCCGGTTTATATGGTGCCATTTTTGTAGAATGGGGTATTCCTTCCTTTATGTTAAGGATATTTTTTCAAGGTTTTTTGTTCCAAACAAGGATTGTAAACTCTAGTTGCGGAGTTGCAAGCTGGTATAGATTGACGGTTCCCTTAAAATGAAATATATTAGAGGTGTGCACAGGGAAAATATTGTATACAATAGGAAGGCAGGAAACAAGACCAGCGTCAGATAAGATGAAGCCGATTGTTCTGATTATTATTGGAATTGCATGGGAGATATTGTCTGTTTGTCTTTCATATGTTATACAGTATTATGATATGGATCAGAATGGGTGCTCCTATACAAATGCATTGGAATATTTGAGACATTTACCACTTAGTCTTATCGTAATAATTGGAGTCATTTGTACTGCTGTGGGAAGTTATGGGCTTGTAAAAAAGAATAAGAAAAAGGTATCATCTATAACGATTTCAAAATCAGGTATGCTATAGGCGGCAGTATCTGGACGCCCTATACGATACTGTTCGAATGACTGCGGAAGAACATGATTCCGATTGTAGTCCTGATTCGCCGAAGAAGTATGGATTGTCTTTCCATAGTTGGATTTTTGTGGTATGATAAAAAACAGAGCGAGCAATGTCTGATGAAATCAGGTATTGTTTCCTCTGAAATATTTTCAAAACGAAAGGAAGGTACAAAGCAATGGGGAACTTTAACGGAAAGACAGTCATCATCACGGGGGCCGGCCGGGCGGTTTTAAGCGACGGGAGATGCGGCTCCATCGGCTACGGTATCGCGACGGCCTATGCGAAGGAGGGCGCGAATCTGGTCATTACGGGACGTAATGTGAAAAAGCTCGAGGGCGCAAAGCAGGAGCTGGAAGAAAAATACGGCATCAAGGTTCTGATCGTACAGGCGGACGTGTGCTCCGGTGCGGACAACAAAGCGGTGGTGGAGAATGTGGTAAAGCAGACCGTGGACATGTTCGGCGGCATCGACGTGCTGATCAACAATGCACAGGCATCCGCATCCGGCGTCGCGCTGGCGGACCACACGACAGAGCAGTTTGATCTTGCCCTGTATTCCGGTCTGTATGCTGCATTTTACTATATGCAGGCATGCTATCCGTATCTGGCAAAGAGCAAGGGTTCCGTGATCAATTTTGCATCCGGCGCCGGATTGTTCGGAAATTACGGACAGTGTGCTTACGCGGCGGCAAAAGAGGGAATCCGCGGCCTTTCCCGCGTGGCTGCAACCGAGTGGGGCAAAGACGGCATCAACGTCAACGTTGTCTGCCCGCTGGCGTGGACCGCACAGCTCGAGCAGTTCCAGCAGGCATATCCGGAAGCCTATGAGAAAAATGTCCATATCCCGCCGATGGGACATCTGGGAGACTCCGAGCTTGAGATCGGGCGCGCGTGCGTACAGCTCGCTTCCCCGGACTTCAAATTCATGACCGGTGAGACGATTACGCTGGAGGGCGGCCTGGGCTTAAGACCGTAGGACGGCGGTGATTATATTTTGGCAGAAAAGCGAAGAGCGCTGTGTTGGCTCTTCGCTTTTTCGGTTGTTGATGCGATCATTGCCGTCGTTTTTTAATTCTGCCATGTAAAATTTTGGAAGAGGCTGCGTGCCCGATCCAGTGTCTCTTGCTTTACACGCTCATCGCCGTCGTTTTCCTTCATCTCTTTCCGAAGCCTGGCGAGCTCTTTCTGAATGGCGATATAAGCGTCTCCCCGCGGGGTGCCGGCGAGGTTGTTGGCAGTGAGCAGGCCTCTCATAGTCGCATTATAGTCATTCTGCAGTTCCAGGATTTTCGCATCGAGAATCTCAAGCATCACCCGGTTGTAGACGGAATCCCCCTCGTCTGCAATCTGCTGCCGGGCAAGCTGGTGGGCTCTGATTACCCGGGATTTCCACGCCATTCGAACCGAATAGGTGGAGCCGCAGTTTTTCAGAAAAAGTACCATTTCCGACACCTTCTGAAGATCCGTCTTAGAGGCAGCGATCTCCTCCGGGGAATGTTTGTCCTGATTCTCGTTCATTTGCTGCAGCCTCAGCGTTCGTTCCTTGATGGCCTCTTCACCGAACAACTGAGAGAAGTAAAAGGCATCCGTAAATTCGGTCGTATCCCCGCTGAGTGAGATGTCGCCTTCGAGGGAAATATCCCTGCGCAGATTGTTTACCAGATTGTCCACATCTGTCTGTGCGGTTTTCCTCATTTTCTGATTTGCAGAAGCGCGCTTTGCGTATTTCGCTTCATTCTGGCGTCTCGAATAGCCGGTCACGTCCTGACGCACGGGAGAGCGATCCAGATTGCCTATCTCATCATCGAGCACGCTGCGCACTAACAGGCTGTCCGGGTCTTTCTGCGTCATCAGATGATTCAGCTTGCGCTGCAATTCTCCCTTACGGGTCAGATCACTTTGATCCTGCCGGGCGGCAGCGCTCTTGCGGGCAGATTTTTTGCGGCTCTCGTTGATCCTTGCCGGATCACGCTGCTCATAATAATTTGCTCCCTGATTGGAAAAAACCGGTTCTGCGGGAATCAGTTCTGTTTCCGGAGTTTTAAATTCAGTTTCATGCAAGGCAAGAATGTCGTCCTCCAGTTGCCGCTGATCTGTCTGCGCGCGGATGTCCACAGGGCCTGCCAAAGGCGGTTGGCTGCGGAGTTTTTCCTCGGTCACCGGCTCCTGATGGCCGGTTATCTGTATTTTATTCTCTTTTTTTAACAGCTCGTGTGGTATATCTGACATGGTTACTCCTCCCATTTTGTTGGTGTTGTGTCAATCAGTCGGAAACGATGACCGGCGGCGGCCCACTGTCGGATTGGATATTTGACTGCCGCAGTGCCGAGCAGCTTGTCGGCAAGGCGTACGATGGATTCGTCAAAGGCTGTAAAGCGCACGGTAGTGTCGGGTGGAAATACCGCGGCCGCGGCTTTTAGCGCACCTCGCATCAGATAAACCGGAGCCATTTGTTCGCGGCTTTGGGAGGCGAGATAGCTGATGGAAATTTCATTGGTGCACTCCGCCAGCAGGCATGCCGTGATCTGATTCTTTTCCACAAAAACCTGACTGATTTTCGGGTCAAACATATCCCGGTTTCCAAGTGAAGGGTCAGAAGGAAACAGTTTGCGTATGTAGGGGTAAAAAAGCGTGTCCGGTACGTTTTCCAGGGAAGTGATCCCGCTCGGACAGCTGCCTGAAAGCGCCTTATTTTTTTGTGCACCCAGCGTAAACCGGTAGCTGGAGCCGCAGTCGTCGGATGGCGCCATCCCAAAATCAGAAAATAAAAGTTCCGCCTCCTCGTTTGTGTAAGGGAGCGTCGCGTAGAGCACCTGGATGGAGGTACGGCGCAGCATGCGCACGCACTGGCGCAGCAGTGCGCCTGCAATCCCCTGACGGCGGCGGCCCTTTGCTACGGCAATGCTCACAAGCTCTGCGCGTCCCTGCTGCAGCTCCATCACTGCGGCTCCTGCCGGCATATTTCCCTCTGCCGCGCCCACTAAAAAAATAGCTTCTTCCGTAAGCCTCGGAACGATGTCCGGTAATATCAGATTTTCAAACGCTGCCATTTGATCCGGACGGCTGATTACATATAATTCGTGTTTCACTGGATACCTCTTTTCCCTGCAGCCTGTGCATGATAAATTAAAATAATTATACCGTTGTTTTTTTGGTTAGACAAGTTCAAAATGGAATTAGCAAAAAATATCTGAGTGATATCAAACAAGGGAGATGGGTGGTTGGCTTGGACCGTTGATGCACGGTAAGTCCGGCTTGAATTTCTGTATAAAATCTTATCGGATACCCCGCTGTCAGCAGCGGGGTATTTTACCGCTGCTGCACCGTAAAACCAAACGCAACGCCTGTTTTTGTATTGTAAACCGAGCACTTCCCGCCGTGAAGCTCCACGATATTTTTCGCGATGGCAAGGCCCAGCCCTGTTCCGCCGCCGCCGCGGGCTTCATCTGTGCGGTAGAAGGTGTCCCACACTTTGTTCAGCGCTTCGTCGGAGAGCGGTTCACAGTCGTTTTCCACGCGAAACGTGACGCCGGAGGGTGCCGTTTTTATTTTCACCAGAATGTTTCCGCCGGCAGGGGTGTATTTGACGGCATTTGTTGCAAAATTTTCAATGACCTGCGCGATGCGCCCCTCGTCGGCCGTGACCGTGAAATCATCCGGGAAATCAAACCGGATATTTAGCTCCTTCGCCTGCGCCGCCATTTCCTGTTTCTCAAAGACGGCGCGCGTCAGCGCCAGGAGTGAAAAGTCGTCGCGGGAGAGTTTGACCTTTCCGGCTTCCAGGCGGGAGAGATCGAGCATTTCCAAAACCATACGGTCGGTGCGCGTGACCTCGGAGAGAATGACATCAATGTACTTATCGCGCTTCTCCTCGGCAATGTGCTCCTTCAGGCCTTCCGCGTAGCTGTGAATGACCGCCAGCGGCGTTTTCAGCTCATGGGCAATATCAGAGGTCATCCGGCGGCGGTTTTGCTCGGCAGTTTCGGCGTACGCCAGCGCCGTGTTCAGGCGTTTGATCTCGTTTCTGTTTTTCCGAAGGATATCCTGCGTCCGGAAATAATGCTCCCACAATTCACGCGGCTCTTTCCATGTCGGCGCATTTTCGTTCACGACCGGCGCCCAGTTTGCCGCTATGCCTTCATTGATGATTTGCAGCGGCATGATCAAAAGCTTGCGTACCCTGCGGCGGATGTACAAAAAACCAGCCAATGCCGCGGCGAATGTAATCAGATATGCGTTGCGCAGATAGGTCATGGCCATTTTCAACGGGCTTGCCTGCACTGCCGTCACAATGGTATATTCCGGATCGGGGTCGGGGTTTCCGCCGGCCGGATCATAGCTTCGCAGGTCATAAATGCCGTAGGAGTCAAAGACGATCGCACTCCACAAATTAAGCTGGGGATCACTGGAATAGAACGTGCTTCCGCTCTCCTGATAATATCCGGTGGTTTTGAGCGATCCCAGAAGATTTTCGTATGTTTCGGATTGATACCGGACGGGGCCGTCTGGTTCGTAGATCATCATGTTCGGGCAGCGGGCATATATGGTGACGCATTCCTGCGCGGCGTCAGCATGCTTTGTGTTGTCAAAACGTACATCCCACTCCAGAAGACCCATCGCGTCCAGTTCACTTGCAGAATAATGCCCATCGATACTGCCGTCAGAACCGAAGGCAGCCGTCGTATTTTTGCCTCCGGAGGCGGCTGATGTTTTTTCATCTCCGGATATGGTCATTTCCGATTCTTCGGGTTCATGTAAAAGATCCCGGATGGGGCCTGCAGCATCCCGAGCATGATAGTACATTTCATCGGTCAGAAATGCCATCGATAACGGTTCGATCCGGGAGCCGTCCATGTAACCGGTTATACGGACTGTATGTAAATCATACAGTTCAGAAGTGCCGGTATAGAGGCTTCGAAAGATATCGTACCGGGGATCGGTGTCATCATCGATATCAATCCACCCGAAGGCAGACGTCTCGTCCTTTCCGGATTCCCATTGATCCTGTGGTATATAACCGAAATAGATAAAATCACCGCTTTCACGAAAAATATTGCCGCTTTTATCCAGGATTACAATGGCGGTGTCATATGTAATATTTGTATCATAGAAAACACCAGAAGTATCTTCCGCAGGTGGGTGATTGTCAAAGATCGGAGGACTGGTAAACAACTTTGTATACGAACGATGCGCAATGGCGCTGTTCATATAATATTCAAGTGCGCCGGACGTTCGGCGTAAATTTTCATACTCCTCGTCCGAAGAATACCAGTTTTCAAGCCATACCATCGCGATGCATTTTGCGTAATCGATTCCTGAATCACATAAACTGCTCATCTCGTACTGCGCAGTTCCAAGTGTAAGAATTGACATACATAGAAGCCAGAACGCAAAAATGAACACCCCAAGTAAAACCCCGACTGCAGTTGCGGAATGTATCTGTTTTTTCTTCATCCCCATAATCACCCCTCCAATTTATATCCGGCTTTGATGACAGTTTTTATACAGCCGGAACAGGGACCTAATTTTTCCCGCAGGCGCTTTATGTGAGTATCCACTGCCCGGGATTCCCCCTCGTAATCGTAGCCCCAGCATTTCACCAGAAGCTGCTCCCTGCTCATCACCAGGTTCTTGTTCTGCATCAGGCAGCGCAGGAGCGCGTATTCCTTCGGGGTGAGCGCCACCTCCGTTTTTCCCGCAAAAACTTTTCGCCTGGATAGTTCAAGGGTAATGCCGCCGGCCTCCATCCGGTCACCGGAGAGAACGTTTTTCCGGTTGCGTTTGATGAGCGCCATCGTTTTTGCGTAAAGGACAGACATGGTAAAGGGCTTCGTCACATAATCGTCCGCGCCCAGCTCATAGCCGAGCAGCTTATCCTCCTCGGCAGACAAAGCGGTGAGAAAAATGATCGGGACATCGTTCGTCCCTCGCACGGCACGGCATACATTAAGCCCGTCCAGCCCCGGCATCATAATATCGAGCAAGACAGCGTCAAATTCGTTTTCGTCGAGCAATTGAAGCGCCTGCCGGCCGTCCTCTGCTTCGACGGGCAGATCTCCCTTGCTGCGAAAATAGTCGCACAATACTTCCCGCAGCTTCGCCTCATCTTCAACAATCAGAATTTTGCTGTTCATAATGCCTCTCCTCCTTTTTGTCTGCATAATGCCATCCATGTATATATGCAAAGTGCTTTCTCTTTTCTGCCTTATTTTACGATACAGATTTGTATTCTCTGTGTCAATCAGGTATCATTTTTTATTTTATCCGCATAAAAAATAACGGGTATCCGGCTTTTAAACCGAATACCTGTTATGCTGCTTATGAGTTTCGTCTGACAGATGAAAAGATGTGCTGATCAACAACGCGCAGGCTTCCGCTTCCGTCAGGATAAGTGTTCAAATGGAAAGAACTCGAAAGGTTCCAAACCATCATCAAACTCTACTGTTACCGGGTCACCATTGATGGTATAGATTGCAGTAAAGACGCCCTGTTTCGGGTCGTACTGCTCAACAGGGTAACCTTCGAAACGGTGCGGCCACCCAAATTTTTCCTCATACCAGGACCGCCTGATGCTGCCCTCCTCGATCATGCCGTTGTTATTGCGATAGACGATGACAATATTGACTCCATCTCCATAGGTGGTATTGCAAATCAGTTCAGGTACACCATCACCATCTAAATCGCGGCTCCATGCTTCAGGTCCGTCATAACCAAACTGCTCCGCCACACATATGTCCTTGCCGTCCACTGTTACATAGTAGTGCCATTTGTATTGGTTGGGGCTGATTTCTTCCATCTCAATGCGGCACACGCCAAGGCCCAGTACATCGGTCAATGTAGCCCCGGACTGATTCCCGCCGTTTTCAGGTTCACCCAAAACCAGATCAAGATAGGTGTAGATATCTTCCGGGTCAGCGGAATGAACGGATAGATTGTATGATACGCCGTCCAGAGTAAATTCGGCTCGGTAAAGGAATGGTTTGCGCTTGCCCCAATCGCTTTCCTCTTGATAAATGGTTACCTCCACATCGCCGTATTGGGCCATGGCATAGGCTTCGGCGGAATCATTTTTGCCTGCCTGGTCATCGAAATTACAATCCATGGTAAAATCCTGACCGTTGTATTCCCCTGCAATTGACAGGGCGTTCCAGGTGGCAGGGTCAGAGGAATCTCCGCCCTTCGTGTAACTCAGGCGGATACTGGTGGTTTTTGCACCGGACGCTGCCAATCGCTTGGTCAACAGATTACCGCTGCAAGATGCTGCCACTTCCTCCAGACTCCCGAGCTCCTTTACTTCTACCTGTCGGTCTTTGGGCCAAAGAAAGGCTCCTGCTGCCAGGCAGAGACATGCCGCCATAGCCATCCACTTCAACCAGCCGGTTTTCTTTTTGGCAGCTTCGCTCTGCTCTAAAATGTGATCATCCACTTTTCCAATGGCGGCGTACAGGTCTTTGCTGTTCATAAATACCCCTCCTTCATAAGCTTGAGCTTGAGTTTCTTTCGTGTCCGGCTAAGGATTACCGTGGTGTTGTTTACTGTCAGGCCATACCGTTTGGCGATGACAGGTATTGGCTCGGTAAAGAAATAGCGGCGCACAAATACATTTCTGTCCCGCTCCTGGAGTGTTCGAACAAAGTGGCAAATGCACTGTTCCAATTCCATAGCCTCATACGCAGCTTCAACATCCGACCCGTCAGAGACACATTCCCCAAGTTCATCCAGAACGAAGGTAATTTCGCTGCCGCCCCGTTTTTCCGCATTTCTTGCATTGAAACGATTAAAGGAAAGATTGCGGGTAATCTTTGCCAAAAACATCCGAAACACATTGGGTTTTTGCGGTGGTATAGCGTTCCATGTATGGAGCCAGGTATCATTGACACACTCCTCGGAATCTTCAACGCTATGCAGGATGTTCTCGGCTATCGTGAAACAGTATGCACCGTACTTGTTGGCGGTTTCAGATATGGCATCCGCATTCTTTTGCCAGTAAAGCTCTATGATTGTGCTATCTTCCAATATAATGTCTCCTCTCTGTGTCTTTGAAAGCTCTTTCAACCTATAAGACAGGAAATATTCGAAAACCTTACAAATTTTTTGGCAGACAAAATGACGGCAAGGAATATTTTCCGCCGTCATTTTGCTTTTTGCATATATGATTTTCCTGACCCTGCTTTTGTCCGTATGAGCGGTCAGGGCAAGGTTCAAATTATGGTTTTGAATGGAATTTAAATCCCCCTTTATATCTGATGATGCAGGATCAGCCCCGGCTCTCCGCCTCCACAAGCCGTTTGCCGCAGTAGATTTCCCGCAGCTTGGGCTTTTCAATTTTTCCGGTAGGATTGCGGGGAATATCGGCAAAAATAATTTTTTTCGGCCGTTTATAGCGGGGCAGCTTCCGGCAAAATTCGCTGATATCCTCCTCGGTGCAGCTCATGTCCTCCTTCAACTCGATGATCGCAGCGGCGATTTCGCCGAGACGCTTGTCGGGAAGGCCGATGACGGCCACATCGTGTACCGGGTTGTACTGGCGGATGAAATCCTCGATCTGCACGGGATAGAGGTTCTCGCCGCCGCTGATGATGACGTCCTTTTTGCGGTCAACGAGAAAATAGAAGCCGTCCTCATCCTGCATCGCCATATCCCCGGTGAAAAGCCAGCCGTCCTTCAATACCTCCGCCGTGGCCTGCTCGTCGTTGTAGTAGCACTCCATGACGCCGGGGCCCTTGACCGCAAGCTCTCCGACCTCGCCCTGCGCTACCTCTGCGCCGTTATCGTCACAGATTTTACACTGCCAGCCGTATCCGGGAACGCCGATTGCGCCGACCTTGTGAATGTTTTCCACGCCGAGATGTACGGCGCCGGGCCCGATGGATTCGCTCAGGCCGTAGTTTGTGTCGTACTCATGCCTCGGGAAATATTCTTTCCAGTGGCGGATGAGAGAGGGCGGTACGGGCTGCGCGCCGATGTGCATCAGCCGCCACTGATTCAGCATGTAATCCGACAGCACGAGCGCGCCGGAATCGATCTGCTCCAAAATATCCTGCGCCCAGGGGACAAGAAGCCAGACGATGGTACAGCCCTCGTTGGAAACGGCGTCCAGAATGTACTCCGGCTTCGTCCCTTTTAACAGGATCGCCTTGCTGCCGGAAACGAGGGAGCCGAACCAGTGCATTTTCGCTCCGGTGTGATAGAGGGGCGGGATGCAGAGGAATACGTCATCCTTCCTGGTGGAGTGGTGTGTCTGCTCTACTTTGGCGGCATGCATCAGGCTCCGGTGTTTATGTAAGATGGCCTTCGGGAAGCCGGTGGTACCGGATGAAAAATAGATGGCGCCGTAATCGTCGTCGGTGATGTCTACATCAGGCTTTTTGCTGGAGCAGTCGGCGGCTTCGCTGATATAATCCTCCGCAAAGCTGGGGCAGTCGTTTTCGCCCACGTAGTAAAGCAGTCGGTTTTTGCTGATTTTGTCGGCGATCTCTTCCACACGCCCGATAAATTCGGGACCGAAAATCAGGATATCCGCTTCCGCCAGATTCACACAATACTCAATCTCTTCGGAGGAGTAGCGGTAATTTAAAGGAACCGCGATGGCCCCGGCCTTTAAGATGCCGAAGTAGATCGGAAGCCATTCCAGACCATTCATGAGCAGGATCGCTACCTTGTCGTTTTTCCCTATGCCCCGGGAAATCAGAAGATTTGCAAAGCGGTTTGCCTTCTCGTCAAAGACGCCCCAGGTGATCTCGCGGCGGTAAGCGCTGGTGCGGCTCGGCTCGATTAAGTCATACTCGCGCCATGTCACGCGCCGGGTGTCCTCCATGGAGGGGTTGAGCTCCACCAGACAGACTTCATTTCCGTACTCTCTCGCGTTATTTTCCAGATATTTTGTAATCGGCATAACGTATGTTTCTCCATTTCCTTGTTTTTCGTATTTTGCTTTGATGCTTTAAAGCGCCTATTGGTTAAAGTATAAGGAGTTTCCTGGGAAAAGTCAACAAAAAATAAATGGGAGGAGCCAAAAGCGGCGGTATACTACATTGCGTCCATTGGAAAGAAAGCGAAAAAGCTGGTTTCCGTCAAAGACAGAGTAATATAATGGAAAGCTATATTATGTGAAAGGCTTTGACCCGGGAAAGTTCTGCCACTACACGGTGAAGTCAAAAAAGCATAAGACGGTAGCGGACAAAGAAATTTTAGGTGTGGAAGCGATAAAAATCATTGGAATGGCATATTTGCGGATGTTTTTGGAAAAATAACGGTTGAAATCAAAAATTAACTATGTTATACTTTAAAAAGTTATGGGTCAAGGCGTAGTTGTGAAGGAAAAAGCAGGCACGTCAGGACAGGACAAAAAATGAGAATGAGGAACAGGAGGTGTAAGCCGTGGCGGTTTTGAGAACAATATTAACGATTCTGTTAGTTATCATATGTATCGCGTTGACAGTTTTGATTCTGATGCAGGAGGGCAAGTCCAACGGACTTGGAGCGATTGCAGGAGCATCCGATACCTACTGGAGCAAAAATAAGGGACGTTCCATGGAGGGTATGCTGGTAAAGGTTACAAGGGTTTTGGTTATCGTATTTATGGTTCTTTCCTGCGTACTTAATATCGGAAGTTTTGCTTAGATTTCAGAAGCTTCGGACTGTCAGAAATGACAGTCCCTTTCTATTTCCGCGAGCAATGTACCCGAGGGCACTTAGGAAAATAGCCATGTTTACATGGATATTTGACGAATGCCGCGAGGGTCAAATACCCCGCTGCTCTGCAGTGTTGCAAGCTTGATACCCCGTTGCTTGCAGCGGGGTATTTGATTTCCGCGTATGATGAGAATCATAGCTGTGATTACATGAATATTTGACGGCGCAGAGCATCCGGGGATGTTCGTTTCGCGCAGACCGAGACAGTGTGTACAGGAGGTGCCATGAATAAGTTCGAACAGCGGAAACATACAATCTATGAACTGATGTGCGATGAGCTTTATGTTCCGATGAAATTGAAGGAGATCGCGATTCTTTTGGATATTCCGAAGACGATGCGGGGGGAGCTGCTGGAGGTTTTGGATGCGCTGCTTGCCGAGGGAAAGATTGAGGTATCGAAAAAAGGAAAATATGCGAAGGCCAGAAAGCACGTGCTCACAGGTGTTTTTGAGAGCAATGCCAGAGGCTTTGGCTTTGTCCGCCCGGATGACGGCAGCGAGGATATTTTTATCGGAAAGGACGAACGCGCAGGCGCTGTTCACGGGGACTGCGTCAGGGTGAAGATTGTTGCAAGCCCTGAGGGGAAGCGCCGGGAAGGAAAGGTCACGGAGGTGATCGCCCACGGGAAGACGCATGTTGTGGGAACCTACGAGGCCAGCAAAACCTTCGGTTTTGTGGTGCCTGACAATGCGCGCTTCGGGCAGGATATTTTTGTGGACATCGGGCAGTCCATGGGCGCAGTGGCAGGGCATAAGGTTGTTGTGGAGCTGACGGAGTTCGGCGGCGACGGCAAAAAGCCAAAGGGGCGCATCATAGAGATTCTCGGTCACATCCATGACCCCGGCACGGATATCCTTGCCATTGCAAAGGATTTTGAGCTGCCCATCGAGTTTCCGGAGAAGGTGTTAAATCAGGCGGTGCGGGTCGGAAAGCCCGTGAGTGCTGCGGATATGGCGGGCCGTCTGGATTTGCGGGATGTGCAGATGGTGACCATCGACGGCGAGGACGCGAAGGATCTGGACGATGCGGTTTCCCTGACCATGGAAGGAGAAAACTACCGGCTCGGCGTGCACATCGCGGATGTGTCCAACTATGTTCAGGAGCACTCGGCACTGGATGCGGAGGCGCTCACGCGCGGAACGAGCGTGTATCTGGTAGACCGTGTGATTCCGATGCTGCCCCATACGCTCTCTAACGGTATTTGCTCACTGAACGCGGGGGAGGACCGGCTGGCGTTGAGCTGCCTGATGCTGATCAGCCCGAAGGGTGAGGTCATAGACTATCAGATCGCAGAAACGGTCATTCATGTGGATGCGCGCATGAGCTACACCAGTGTCAACAAAATTCTTGCCCTGGGCGATGCTAAGGAGGCAGCGCGCTACCGGTCGCTTGTGCCGATGTTTCAGCGGATGGAGGAGCTTGCCGCACGCCTGAGAAAGAGGAGGAAAAAGCGGGGCGGCATCGATTTTGATTTCCCGGAGACGAAGGTCATTCTGGATGAGACAGGATTCCCGGTGGAGATCCGCCCTTACGAGCGAAATGTTGCCACGGATATCATCGAGGATTTTATGCTGATCGCAAATGAGACGGTGGCGGAGGACAATTTCTGGCAGGAGCTGCCATTTGTGTACCGGACCCATGAGGAGCCGGATCCCGACCGAATCAAAAAGCTGTCCGCATTTATCAATAATTTTGGCTACAGCATCCATACCGAGGGCGGCGAGATGCACCCGAAGAAGCTGCAGAAGCTTCTGGAAAAGATAGCGGATACGCCCCAGGAGCTGCTCATCAGCCGTTTGGCGCTGCGTTCCATGAAACAGGCGAAATACACGGTGGACTGCACCGGACATTTTGGTCTGGCAGCAAAATATTACTGCCATTTCACGTCGCCGATCCGTCGTTATCCCGATCTGCAGATTCACCGGATCATCAAGGACCGGCTGCGGGGACGTATGGATGAGAAGCGAAAGGAGCACTATGAGAAGATACTGCCGGAGGTGGCAAAGCAGTCCAGTGAGCGGGAGCGGCGCGCGGAGGAAGCGGAGCGGGAGACCGTGAAGCTGAAGAAGGTTCAGTATATGTCGAAGCATATCGGTGAGCGGTTTATCGGCGTGATCTCGTCAGTAACGGCCTGG
Organism: uncultured Lachnospiraceae bacterium; assembly: GCA_949132985.1. GTDB lineage: Bacteria > Bacillota > Clostridia > Lachnospirales > Lachnospiraceae > W0P33-017. The sequence continues at coordinate 1,892 of CASCGD010000031.1, read as the reverse complement.
GGCATGTACGTGGAGCTGCCTGATACGGTTGAGGGTATGGTGCATGTGACGGCCTTAAAAGATGATTTCTACCATTTCATCGAAGATTCGTATGAGCTGGTGGGTGAGGTCAGTGGAAGATCCTATAAGCTGGGACAGACCGTGGAGGTTGTCGTGGTGCGCACGGATGAGCTGATGCGTACCATTGATTTTGAGCTGGCTGCTTTGTGATTCAGGAGAAAATGAGAAAGTACGAAAAATGCTTGATTTCCAGCAAGAAGAGAGATATCATAGAAATGTCTATATAGTTTTTTACCAATGAGAAGAACGATACGTTCTCACTGGGGAAGGAGTGGAAAATGAAAAAGTATGTTTTAAAAATGGCGGCGGCACTTTTCTCATCGATGCTTCTGGCGGTGTGTTTTGCAGCAGAAGTAAGGGCAGACGAAGTTTTGCAGTTCACGAAAAACCTCGTTTTAGGGCAGACGGTTAATGACAGCCTTTCTACGGGAAACGGCAGGTATGACTTTACGATTCAACGTTCGGGAACACTCACCGTCCAGATGGGTGTTTATGAGGGAAGCGGCTATAGCTGGGGCTATCATGGCGGCGCTACGCTGTATGAGGATAATGGCCGTGAGATTAAAAAATTAAGAGTCAGTGATAATACGAGCGGTACGGATACCGGGGTGTTCACTGCCGATATTTTGGCTGGAAATTATTATATTATCATTGACAGAGCGCATGGAGATCTGAATTACTACCTGTCCACCGACTACATTGATTCCAAGGAGACAGTGGTTGACAGTCTGACCGACACACATAACAGTCAGGCAAACCCGATTTCCTTACCGTTGAAAAAGACTTATACCGGGCATATTGCAGATAACAGTGCAGACGATGTATATAAAGTAAAATCTTCAAAGAGCCAGTATATTACTTTCAAGGTTGCAAACCGCACCAATGGCTGTGTGTTTAAAATCATCAATACAAACAATACGGTAAACAGGACAGAAAATATCAGTGCTAATTCTCAGAGTGTAAAAGTATTCTGTCCGAAAGGCACCTATTACGTTACGATCAGCAAATACAGCGACTGGACCGACAATCCGCACACAGGCACCTACACAATCAGGGCAGATGCATCGGGTATTCCGACAAGTAATATCAAGAAGGTAACCAATAAAAGCGGAAAGATTATGGCTGTGACATTTGTGTTAAGAAATGCCGAAACCGTTAACGGTTATCAGATTCAGTACGCAACAAACAATAAATTTACAAAGGGCAGAAAATCTGTCTTTGTCACAAACTCAAATTACCTGAAATCAACTTATGAAATACTTGTAGGGAGCAAAAAAACCTGTTATGTCCGTATTCGCACGTATGTAGAGGATAACAGAGGAAATCGTTACTATTCCGCATGGAGTTCTCAGAAGAAGATCAGTATCAGAAAATAAGTGAATTGGCAGAGCGAGCCGATACAGAAAAATTTCGAACAGGATATTCAGGATAACTGCGATGGCGCAACGAAACCGCATAAAAGACGGATAAGGGTTTCCAACCCGCAGCTGTCTTTTATGCGGTTGTAAAGTGCAAAAATGCACATCCAATCGAAATAAAATCGATAGTCAGGATATTTTGTATAGAAAAAGGCAACAATATGTGGTATAATCTGAGTACTTAGGGAATACGAGCGAGAGCGAAGTATGAGCTTAGTACGAGTAATACATGGCCACTTAGCGAGAGCGCGCCAAGGGCGAAGCAGGAGGTTAGTGGACATGGTATCATGTGAGCACTTAACGGGCCAGTAAAGGTTTCGACAGGGGCTTTGAAGCTGGAGAAGCGAGCCGCACGGGATGCGTTAAGTTGTTTTGTCGGACGTGACATCTCGGATTTCCCGGACCCGGAAGGAA
>CASCGD010000030.1 GCA_949132985.1 uncultured Lachnospiraceae bacterium | reverse complement strand
CCCTATTGAAGCCCAAAACTCCCCACAATTCTGTTTCTGGCAAAATTCTGCTTCTACTATACCAAAATATTACAGATAATGCAAATAAAGCGTAACATATTTTAAAGAAAATTTAACATTTTTTGTAAAATTATCGGATTTGTGTAAGATTCCAGTAACATTCCCGCAATGAGACCACACAAGAGAAGCAATGCGACCAGCAAAAAACGAAATCCTCTTCGTTTTCTGTCACGGTGGCCGACAAGCCCCACCAGACCAAGGTATACCGGAATATACAAAAGAAACTGTGGAAAAAGCGCCATAAGGCACAAAATAAGTCCCTTCGCGCCATAACCGCTGATCGTCATGACGCAAAAATAACCATAGGCGAAGCCGCTCCACGCCACAAATACGGCATGGACCAGCCTCCCTCTCGGAATGCCTCCCAGCAAAAGCAACGCCACAAAAAGCGGCAGGCGGTTTGCACAGACGTGCCAAAACAGCTCCTGCGCCGCAATATCGGCATATTGCAGCTGCTTAAGGTAATAGCGCGTCAGATTTCCATTTTCCTGAAAAATATCCGCGCCTAAAAAATTCGCTGTCAAAATCCCTGCAAAAAAACATGCCAGAAATTCGAAAAACAACTGCTGTCTTAAGGAAAACTCCTTCCCATGTGACATCGGCAGTCCCCTTTTTCTCCCTTGAGACTATCTTATGCGATATCTGTTTTTATATAACCTGACTGTCCGCCGCTAAAAAATTTACCGTTGATGATCAATGACCCACTGCCTTCACCCGATCTGTGACAAACGGTTTTTATAGGCCATCAGCGCTGCCACCGTCTTTGCGTCCTGAATCGTCCCATCGTAGATCAGCTCACAGAGCGTGTCCAGCTCAAAAACCTCCAGCTCCACAAACTCATCCGGGTCCAGATGCTGATGGGTGTGCACCAGATTTTTCGCCACATACACGTCAATAAATTCATCACAGTACGCAACTGTCGTTTTCAGAGAAATCAGATACTCCAGCTCATCGCTGCGATAACCGGTCTCCTCCTCCAGCTCCCGCGCCGCACACACAATCGTTTCCTCCTCCGTCGTATCCCTTGCGCCCGCCGGAATCTCAAGCGTCATCCGATCCAGCGCATTCCGAAACTGGCGCACCATTAGGATCTTGCCGTCTCCCAACACCGGAATCACCGCTGCGGCGCCCTTGCGGTGGTGAATCAAATCCCACTCCACCTGCTTGCCGTCCGGCATCTCCATCGTATCGCTGTAAAAATCTACAATCGTGCCGCTGTACTTTAAGGTTCTGTTTACTCTCTTAATTTGATTTTCCATCTTTCCTGTCTTTCCTTATAATTTTATTTTGAGGTCCGACTTGATAATACCCCGTCAAGTGTCCAGGTATTACTCCCACTAACCTCATGCTTCGCCTTCGGCTCGCATTCGCCAAGTGTCCGTATTATATCATAAAACTTAATTTTTGTGAATTATGTATATTTTCCTGCAGGCAGTCAGCGTCCGAACACTTTCTCCTTCACGGATCAAACACTATATCCCCTTAAACACAAACTGAAACTCCAGCTTCTGTCCCACATCAATCCGATATTCTGGATGCACCCTGGCTCCCCAGCTGTCATCTCCGGCCAGACCCATCTGCGCCAGTGCAGCGCGCACCACCGTATAGTGAACCTTCGGCAACTCGTATGCATGCATTGCATGCTCCATCTCATGCGGGGTATAAGGCAGGGCCGAAAAATTCATGGCATCCCCTGCAAACAACATCCCCCGGCCTCTCGCATCCGTCACAGCGGCATAGCGCACGCCCATTTTGTTGCCGCACTCCTGCGGAACGAGATATTTTGCCAGGTTATCCATAACCGTATTCCGATAAATACCAAGCTTCGCACCTTCCTTTCGGTCCGCATAAGTCTCAGCCGGCCCAAGCCCATACCATTTTACATAGTGATAATCTGCATTCAGCGTAAAAAGCATACCAAACTCCGGCATATCCCCCAGCTCCTTCACCGGATCATAGGAGAGCTTCGTCTCTATCGCACCGTTGCCGTAGACGGTATAGGCCACCTCGCAGCTGCTGCGCGGTGTTGTTGGCATATAATACCGGTAAGTAACTGTTTCCATTCAGGCACATAAGCCCGTCTTTCATCTCAAAACGCCGGAATCCGATCTTTTGGGTGATCACCTCGGAAAGGCCCCCGGATTCATCAAATAGTTCCAGCAGCATATCATATAAATAAGGTGTTTCCGCACTCCACAGCCGGGGATTTTCAACCGGGTATGACAGCACGGTCTGTTCAGACCACGGTTCCGCCGTCTGCCCTACCTGTCCAGACAAAAGCGGCGTATCGTCTATGATCGTACAGCCGCCGTCTGAAACTTTGACGCGGACGCTCCCTTTTCCCCGGACCTTCAAGGCCAGCTTTAACTCTGCATGAATCAGATCTTCCGATACCAGCGGTTCTGTTTTCAAATCCCACACATGGGTCTTTGGAACTGTATACAAAAACACACTCCGGTAAATTCCGGAAAACCGGTAAAAATCCTGATCCTCACACCAACTGCCGGACGTCCACTTAAAAACATTTGCCGCAAGCTTATTTTCCCCTTCTTTTACATACGGTGTCAACTCAAAATCAGCCGGTGTAAAGCTGTCCTCGCTGTAACCGACAAAATGCCCGTTCAGCCACAATGCAATACCGCTCTCTGCCCCCTGGAAAGAGATGTAGACGGGATTCCCTGAAAATTCCCGGGGCAGCGTAAAATATTTGACGTAGCTTGCTGTCGGGTTAAATTCGGACGGAATCTCATCCGTCCAGATTTCTTCTCTGCCATCCCATGGATATTGTGTATTCACATACTGCGGGGAATCGTATCCCTCCATCTGGATATGTGCCGGAACACGGATATCGGCCCATGGCCGGCAGTCATAATCCGGCCGTTCAAAGCCCTGGATGATCTGTGCGTAGTTTCTGGCATAGTGAAATTTCCAGATGCCATCCAGCGAATGGCGGAAACTGGTCTTTTTTTCCCTGCTCTCCTGCATATCCGCATAACATACATGATCCGAGTGCGCCTCCAGCCTGTTCTCAGCAAAATACTGCGGGTTTTTTACCTGCTCATAGTTAAAATCCGGCATATTGTTCTCCTTCTTACACAAAAGATATTGGCAATTTTCATATATCTCTATTCAGATATTACCAGTAAATACGCAAATAAGGAAAGTCTTGAAAACACCACATTCTCAATACTTTCCTTATCTCTAATTTAAGATATGTCTACTTTGCGTAATCCGTAACCCGTGATTCACGAATCACGTTTACCTTGATCTGTCCCGGATATTCCAGCTCAGATTCAATCTGCTTGGAAATATCTCTCGCCAGAATGACCATATCATCATCACTGATTTGTTCAGGAACTACCATTATGCGAACTTCCCGTCCTGCCTGAACAGCAAAAGATTTGTCAACTCCCTTAAAACCGTTTGTAATATCCTCTAACTGCTGTAAGCGGTTAGAATATGTTTCCAATGTCTCACGTCTTGCACCCGGGCGCGCCGCACTGATGGTATCGGCTGCCTGAACCAGACATGCAATCAAAGACTGAGGCTCCACATCGCCGTGATGCGCCTCTACTGCATTGATAATAAGCGGTGATTCCTTGTACTTGCGGCACAAGTCCACACCAATCTGAATATGTGATCCCTCCATATCGTGATCTACAGATTTTCCAATATCATGTAAAAGACCTGCACGCTTTGCAGTTCTCACATCCACACCGACTTCGCCTGCCAGAAGACCGGCAATCTGCGCTACCTCAATGGAATGCTTGAGCGCGTTCTGCCCATAGCTGGTTCTGAACTTCATACGCCCTAAGAGACGCACCAGCTCAGAATGAATCCCGTGAATGCCAACCTCCAGGGTCGCCGCTTCACCTTCCTCACGGATCATCGCATCCACTTCTTTCTGGGCCTTCTCCACCATCTCCTCAATTCTTGCCGGATGGATACGTCCATCCACGATCAGTTTTTCCAGCGCGATTCGCGCTATCTCGCGGCGAATCGGATCAAACCCGGAAAGAATGACTGCCTCCGGTGTGTCGTCAATAATCAGATCCACACCTGTAAGCGTCTCCAGTGTACGGATATTTCTACCCTCGCGCCCAATGATTCTCCCCTTCATCTCATCATTAGGAAGCGGCACAACAGAAATCGTAGTCTCAGACACATGGTCCGCCGCACATTTCTGAATCGCGGTCACCACATAATCTCTGGCCTTTTTACCTGCTTCCTCCTTGGCGCGGGTGTCCATTTCCTTAATCAATTTTGCAGTGTCAAGTTTTACATCATCTTCAACGGTTTTTAACAAAAATTCTTTTGCCTGTTCGGAGGTCAAACCTGAAATTCTCTCAAGTTCCTGTACTCTCTGTTCACTCAGCCTTGCGACTTCTGCCTTCTGCTTCTTAATCTCTTCTTCCTTGGCTGCAAAATTCGCCTCTCGCCGCTCAATGGATTCCAGCTTCTTGTCCAAATTGGACTCTTTCTGCTCAATCCTGCGCTCGGTACGCGAAATCTCCGCTCTGCGCTCTTTAATCTCACGGTCCAGCTCATTCTTCGTCTTGATAGACTCTTCTTTGACCTCCAAAAGCGATTCGCGCTTCTTTGTCTCTGCAGTTTTTACAGCATCATCAATGATCGCCCGCGCTTTTTCCTCTGCGGAACCAACCTTAGAATCAGCCTTTTTTTGCTGGAGCTGATTTAAAATAACTGCCGTTATGATCGCAGTGACAACCAAGGTAGCCAAGACAGCAACTATGAGTATTGCAATACTTACTGTCACAGGAGCACCTCCTTATTAAATTTTCATTGTACATATAACATAAAAATCAGATACCTGTCATAACTACAATATATAAATTTTATCCTTTCTCATGCATTATGTCAAGTTCGTATTCACTTTTATGTCAGAATAAATGCAAAACCATAACAATTCAGCGTCCCTCAATCGCCCGACAGACGTCTTCACACCGAAAACCTCTGCGCATTAAATAGCCATACATCCGCCGCTTTTCCTGAGGCGATGCCTCCTGCGGATCATAGCGTCGCTTTTCCAGCAGCTTCCTTATCATCGCAGGCTCGTCCCGACTGTCCTCTGCCGCAGCCAGCACCTGCTCCGCCAGATCCCGGTCAATCCCCCGGCTTTTAAGCTCCGTCAAAAGCTTCCCCCGACTTTTTGTCTCGCCGTGAAAGCGCACGTAGCAGTCCGCATAGCGCGCGTCATCCACATAATGATAGCCTTTGACATAATCAATCGCATCCTCGATCAGATCCGGTGGATATTCACTTTCCGCGAGCTTTCTGCGAAGCTGCTCCTCCGTCCGGTCCATCCGTTCCAGCAGATGTATGGCTCGCTTTTTCGCACGCTTTCCGAGAATCTCCGTGCGGATTTTTTGGTACTGCCCGTCAGAAAGCTCTGCCCCCTCTGCGAGATGAAGCGTATGTATCTCTCCCCGATACAGCACCCAGACCTCTCCATTGTCCAGAAACAACCGCTGCTTTTTGCCTGAAATCTGCTCGATGGATCTCACCGCCACACTTTCGTTCATCGCAGATTACTCCTTCTTCGGCCTGCCTCTGCCGGGTTTATTCTCAGCAGCGTCCGCAGCTTTGGTATCAGTCCCTAAAGCCCCTGCTTCAGGGGTTTCCGCATCTTTTTCAGGCTCCGGTAACGACTCACCAATTCCGTGGTGTGCCCGCACCTTCGCCTCGATCTCAGCGCGGGTCTCGGGATGCTCCGTCAGATACTGCTTTGCATTCTCACGGCCCTGGCCAATCTTCTCTCCATTATAGGCATACCACGCACCTGATTTGTTCACCACGTCAATATTTACCGCCAGGTCAAGGATATCCCCCTCCTTAGAGATGCCCTTGCCGAACATGATATCGAACTCCGCCTCGCGGAACGGAGGCGCCACTTTATTCTTCACTACCTTCACGCGGGTATGGTTCCCGATCACCTCGCCGGCCTGCTTCAGCGACTCAACGCGCCGCACATCCAGACGCACAGACGAATAAAACTTCAGCGCACGTCCGCCGGTCGTCGTCTCCGGATTGCCAAACATCACGCCAACCTTTTCACGAAGCTGATTGATAAAGATGACGATACAGTTTGATTTGCTGATCACTGCCGTCAGCTTGCGCAGGGCCTGAGACATCAGCCGCGCCTGCAGTCCCACATGGGAATCGCCCATATCGCCGTCAATCTCCGCCTTGGGAACCAGTGCGGCAACCGAATCCACAATCACAATATCTACCGCGCCCGAGCGCACCATCGTCTCGGTGATCTCCAGCGCCTGCTCGCCGTTGTCCGGCTGGGAAATATACAGATTATCAATATCCACGCCGATATTTTTCGCGTAGACGGGGTCAAGCGCATGCTCTGCGTCGATAAAGCCCGCAATGCCTCCGGCCTTCTGAACCTCCGCCACACAGTGCAGGGCAACCGTCGTCTTACCGCTCGACTCCGGTCCGTAAATCTCGATCACGCGTCCCTTCGGAAGCCCGCCAAGCCCAAGTGCCAGATCCAGACTCAGAGAGCCGGTAGGCACCGTCTCCACATTCATTGCCACGGAGGGGTCTCCCAGCTTCATGATCGAACCCTTTCCGTACTGCTTTTCAATCTGCGAAATCGCTGCATCCAATGCTTTTAATTTATTGTCATCTGCCATATTTTTCTCCTTTTATCAGATCATGCTGATTTTCATACTTTTCTTAATTTTCATCGTCTCACTTTTACTTTTTCAAAGGCCGTTTTGGCTGCCTCCCTAAAAGCGCCTGTATTCGCTCGTTTGTTCGTGAACAAACGTTCGCATCTGTAGCTATAGTAATACAATTCCACAAAAATGTCAACAGGGATTTTAAAAAAGATAAAAAAGAACACCCGTAACGGATGTTCTTATTATAGCGTTCCTCTGATTGCCCGTCAAGCGCCCTTTTGCACGGAAACACCTTGTCTGCAGCGGAAATACACGCAAATCATTTAACCTGCTCCGCCTGCCGCAAAAGCGCAAGCACTGCCTCCTTGTCCACCGCGCCAACACTTTTCCCTGCAAAAACGCCCAGATTCATAACCACAAGCATCGGTATACTCATAACCTGATACTTCAGCGCAAGGCCGGGCTGCTCGTCCACATTGACCTTACCCACCACGTAAGCGTCCGCGTACTCCTCACAAATCTGCTCCACGATGGGAGACATCATTTTGCAGGGGCCGCACCAGTCCGCATAAAAATCAAGCAGCACCGGCTTTTTGCACTTCATGACTACCTCGTCAAAATTATCCTCTGTTACCTGAATTACCGCCATAATCATTCTCCTTCCGATATCAGCATCTTTTAATCCCTTCCGAACTCTGAGAGCAAAAGCCCCTCGTTTCGGTCCAGTGTCATACCTACACTCCACGCATTGACAAACAGAAGTAACGGATTACCCTTTAAATCCATAACCTTTTTCATGTCTGAGGTTCCGGTAAGCCTGTCCATGTCAATCTCCTCTTTGTTTTCAATCCAGCGGATATGCTCATAGGGCAGATTTTCCAGACGGATGTCCACATTGTACTCGTTTTCCAGACGAAATTTCAGCACGTCAAACTGCAGAACACCCACCACTCCGACGATGATTTCCTCCATACCGCCCTTGTACTCCTGAAAAATCTGGATGGCTCCTTCCTGGGCGATCTGATTTACTCCCTTTACAAACTGCTTGCGCTTCATGGAATCCACCAGCTGCACCCGGGCAAAATGCTCCGGCGCAAAGGTCGGGATGCCCTCAAACTCGAATTTCTCCTTTGCGGTGGTGAGCGTATCCCCGATGGAAAAAATGCCGGGATCAAACAGCCCGATAATGTCCCCGGCGTACGCCTCCTCCACGATCTTGCGCTCCTGCGCCATCATCTGCTGAGGCTGAGACAGTTTGATCTGCCGCCCTCCCTGTACATGAAAAACCTCCATGCCCGCGTCAAACTTACCCGACACGATCCGCATGAACGCCACGCGGTCACGATGGTTTTTGTTCATGTTGGCCTGAATCTTAAACACAAAACCGCTGAAATCTCCGCTGAAGGGATTGATCTCTCCGATGTTTGAATGCCGCGGCAGCGGCGCGTAGGTCATCTGTAAAAAGTGCTGCAAAAATGTCTCCACGCCGAAATTTGTCAGCGCCGAGCCGAAAAATACCGGCGAGAGTTCTCCCTTTGTCACCAGCCCCTGGTCAAATTCCGCGCTGGCTCCGTCAAGAAGCTCAATCTCATCCAGGAGCTGTCCCTTATAGTCTGCCCCGATTTCCGCTTCTAATTCCGGCGCGTCGATGGGTATGATTTTTTCCCCGCCTTCCTTCGTGCCCTTTCGCGTGTCATAAAATATGCGAACACTCTTCGTACCCCGGTCATAAACACCCTGAAAGCCCTTGCCGGAGCCGATGGGCCAGTTGACCGGACAGGTAGCGATACCAAGCTCGCGCTCGATCTCGTCAAGCAGCTCGAACGTATCGTTGGCATCACGGTCCATCTTATTGATAAACGTAAAAATCGGGATATGCCGCATCACGCAGACCTTGAACAGCTTCCTCGTCTGCGCCTCCACGCCCTTTGAGCCATCGATGACCATAACCGCGGAATCCGCCGCCATCAGCGTCCGGTAGGTATCCTCAGAAAAGTCCTGGTGACCCGGCGTGTCCAGAATATTGATGCAGTAGTGATCGTAATGAAACTGCAGCACCGATGATGTAACTGAGATTCCTCTCTGTTTCTCGATTTCCATCCAGTCGGAAACCGCATGCTTCGCAGTCGCCTTTCCCTTGACGGAACCCGCCTCGTTAATCGCGCCTCCATATAATAAAAACTTTTCAGTCAATGTCGTCTTTCCCGCATCGGGGTGGGAAATGATCGCGAACGTGCGCCGCTTTTCGATTTCCTTCTTTAAGTCTGCCACAAAATCTTCCTCCGCATCTCCTGTATTTATCCATTCACGCCCGAGATACACATGCCCGGATGTATCCGAAGACATGCATCCTCCCAGTGTACACACACCGCAGGGTCGCATGTACCCGGGCAGACGCTTATCCGCCAGATGATCCGAAAGCTCTCCCTCAAAAAACAAAGGACGCCTGTCGGCAAATCATCCGGCTCACGGATATATCTTATCGGTCACCCGCGGTTTTGTCAAGCAAACTTCGCTGTGAAAGCTGCAAAGACAAGCCCCGGGAGAAAATCAGCATTCATCCTTGCTGTAAATTGTCACTGTCTGATATGGGATTTTAATATTGTTTTCCTTAAACTCACTGATCAATGCAACACGAATGTCACTGCAGGCACGGAAACTGTCGTCCAAGTCCTTTGCCCACACCGTTGTTTTCAAAATAACGCCGTTTTGCGTATACCCTTTCACCGTCACGGCATCCTCCGAGGTGTTCAGCGTCAGCAAATTTTCCGCACACACCTTGCTCATGACACGGATCGCCTCCTGGATATCTGTGTCATAGGCCACCTCAACCTCCAGAAAATTCCCTACGTTTTCCGTAAAATTCGTATTGATAATGACAGCAGAATCCATAACGGAATTCGGGACAATACAGCTCTCCCCGTTAAACTGGCTGATCACCGTATGACGCATAGTGACATCCTTTACCATTCCCTCGGCAATAATATTCCCATTTTGCACGACCCTGATTTTTTCATCCACATTGTAGGGCTTTGAAATGGAAATCGAAACGCCGCTGATTAGATTGGCAAGCGCCTGCTGGGCGGCAAAGGTGGCCAGAGCCACCATTAGAGATCCGCTCTGCAGCAGGGTCTTGCTGATATCCTTTGTAATGTCAAACTGCTGTGCCAGACTGTAGATCATAATCACATTGATCAAAACTGTCACCAGACTTCTGCCAAAGCGCAGATGAACCGCAGTTGTTTTCCTTTCTATCATGCGAAATATCCAGAACACCAAATGGTTTAAAATAAATCCGACACCAATAAATGCCCCTATTTTTGCGAAATCGTTCATCTCAATACACATTCTTCCTTCTTTTATGTCTTGTGATATGATATCCCATTTCCGGGTTTATCACAAGTCTTTTCTCTATATCCTGGTATCATCTTCCACTCTTGTGCAGATATCTCATTTGAATCGCCGGCTGAATTGCTGTCATCTGCAGACGAAAACAACCAAAAGCGCTCCTTCCACCGCGCGGCTTATTTCGTGGCGATTGGCGTAATCACAATGTCCTTGGCTGCAATGTCCGCCTTACGGGAGACGATATCCTCAATCTGCGCCCGCTTCGCGTCCGTTACCTCACCCATGTCGAGCACCACGTCCGCTCCGCTGCCATCCGAGCTGATACTGACCACAACATCTGTAAAGCCCTTGGCTTCCAGAAGCATTTCCGCCGCCGCCTCCTTCTCGGCAATATCCGTCAGGGCCACCATCTTATCGATCGCATCCTGCTTCTGCGCATCGGAAAGCGTATCGCTGTTGATAATCTCCAGCAGACTTGCCTTATTCTCGGAGCGCACCTGCTCGCGGTTCATCTTCATCTCCACTGCGAAATTCACATTTTCCACCACAGTTCCGGTGAGAACCGTCTCTCCGGGATTTTCCAGACTCGTCTCCTTAGTCTTTCCCGCCTCATCACCTGTTTTTTCTCCATCGCCGTCTGCTTTTTCCCCATCACCGTCTGTTTTTTCTCCATCGCCGTCTGTCGTTGCAACATCAAGGGCCGGGTCCTCCGTATCCGTAAAAATCTCATCCTCCAGCAGAGCATCCTCCTCGGAAATATCGTAGGTATCCTCCGTGACATCCTGGCTGGTGGCTGCGGTTAAGTCCTCCTCATTTCCATATGTATAGCTGACGTAACCTGCCGCAGCAATCATCAACGCCAACGCCGTGATGATTAACTGGTTTTTCTTAAAAATTTTCATGGTCGCTATCCTCCTGAATCGACATTTTGACTATTGTAATCTTATGTGCTTCAAGTGGAAATAATGACATCACGCTCTGCAAAATATTTTGTTTCACAAGAGAATTATCGCCGCCCTCCGCCACCACAAGCACGCCCTCCACCTGAGGTGTCAGCTCGTTGGACACATAAGGCTTTTCCCCGTCATCCGTACGCTCAAATACACTGCTCTCGGAAACATCCCTCGTTCCCTCCCCGGTGAACCCGGTTCCCGTCTGCCGCGACGTATCCTTCTCAACCACCTTTGCTCCATTGTCCTTTAAAGTAATCATGACACGCACCCGTCCTGCGCCGTCCACGAGAGAAAGCGTCTCCTCCAGCCGCTGTTCCAGCTGCGTGATCACATCATCGCCGCTGTCCTTCTGCTGCCGGCTCTCCTCCGGCTCCCGGACCGCAGTGTCCGCTCCAGCCGCCGGCTTTTCTTGCGTCCCCGGACTGCCCGCAGGCATCGCAATCACCAACAGCAACGCCCCAAACAGGCCCAGCACAAGCCACGTATGCTTATCCCTCAAATTCAGCTTTTTCAGATCAAACTTCATTGTACCACCACCTGTCCTTCCTCCAGACCATACACGGTCATCAGATAATTTTTCAGCTCCTCCCCGTCACCGTATAATTCCTCCTTAATCCGAACCTCCGCAAACTCATAATCTCCGTTCAGCGACACCGATATGTCTTTAATCTGCAGCAGCTGCTTTTCTGCATCCGCCAAAAACTGCTCTTCCAGCGCCTGCTCATAGTGACTGCGGTACACTGCGGACTCCGTCTCCTGCAAATGCCCGAAATCGAACTGCGCCTGTTCCATGTCCTGCCGGAAGGACTCATAGGCAATACCTGCGGAGAACGCCTCCTCCTTTCCCAGCAGCCGCAGCAGCGGCGCAAGCAGCGTCAGCGCAAGTACCAGCCCCATAAAAAAGCGGATAAACTTTTTGTAGGAATCACCGGCAGTAAAATAGAGCATGATCATCATGAGAAAATATAATATTAAAACCGAGCGCACCCAGTCCACCAAAGCCTGCATTACATCTCCCTTCCTCCGTTTCGTCCCACACGGTCTCACCGGACAGCGCTCGTTGCCACACAGACCACCGCCACCGTGAGAAAGAGCATGAGAATCGCCGTCACCACAAGCTTTACATACAACATGCCTGCCCGCGCCAGCGCATTCAAAACACCTGATATCCGCTTGTCCGTCACCGGTTCGGCCAGCGCTGCCAAAAGCCGCCATGTAAACGCCAGAATACCGATCTCCAGAAGCGGCTTCGAACACAAGAGCACGAGCAGCACAATCACCGTGACCCCAACACAGTTTTTGATCAGAAGCCCCGTTCCAAGCAGCATCTCGCTGACTGCGTTCATGGCTCCGCCAAGCCCCGGAATCAGCCCAACCGTGCGTATAGCGGTTGTCTTTTTCAGCTGGTCCAAAGCGGGAGCAACCATGCCCTGAATCAGATTCATACCCAGAATGAACGTCACAAGCACCTTCTGCGCAAACCCAACACCGCTCTCCAGCAGCTTTGCAAGGCTGGAAAAATGCTCCTCCCGCCACGCATAGTTTGCGAACTGCGTGATCAGAAACAAAAACACCAACGGCAGCAACAGTTTTTGCAGCAGATTTTGAACCAGATACAGCACCAGCAGCGTCATCTCATAGGTGAGGCCCGCGGAATGGACGCCTGTGGAAAAAATCATCGCCATACAGAAAATCGGCTGGATCAGCAGCGTAAAATCCGCAATTTTGTTCATACAGTCGTAGACAATCTCCTGCATCGACGCAAAAATCCGAAGTGCGTTGTACAAAAACAGGAAATAGACCGCCAAAAAACTGATATCTGACAGAAAGGAGTCCGCAAAAATGCCCGAAATCCCCTGAAGCATGGCAAACGCCAGCAACAAAATGAGCATCTGTACAAGATAGCCCTTGTTTTTCTGTAGAGCCCCAAAGCTGTGAGAGACGAACCAGTCCCATACTTTCCCGAAATTGATGCCGTTTCCTCCAGATACAAAGCTCTTCAAAAGCTCGGTGAAGCTCATGTCCAAATCCGCATCCGCCCCCTGCTCCTGCAGAAAATCCTCCATCTCGCCAAGCTCAAGCTCATCCAGAAGCTCGTCTGTCAGATGCCCGGTATCCGGAATCGCTGTGGCATCCACAACAGCTTCTGTCTCGCTTCCCTCTGCCGCAGCATCCGACTCCCGTCCGTCTGCTGCATCTTTTGCCTCCTGCGTCTCCGCGCCCTTGAACTCTGTCGTACTCCCCCATACCACACATGGGGTAAGCACCAAAATCAGTGCCGTCAAACAGGCATAAACCACAGATCTCCGCCTCATACTCTCACCGTTGCAATCAAATTCAGAAACGCCTCGATCACAGGAAGCGCCAACAGCAGGATCGATATTTTGGAAAACATGGCGATCTGTGACGCAATCGTAGAATACCCTGCATCCTTGCACAGATTCACCGCAAACTCCGCAACGTAGGTAATGCCGATCATTTTTAAAACCGTTCGGAAATACCCCGCGTCCATCGTCGCCAGCTCCCTCAGATGATTCACGGATTCCAGCAAAATGGACAACCGTCCGAGCAAACTGAAAAAAATGCAGATACACACGACAATCGTCAGCAAAATGCCATACTCCGGACGCTCTTTTTTCAGTACAATGGCCAGCAGCACGCCCGCCACCGCAAACAATGACAACTGTACAACATTCATAGCTTTCCTCCCAAGGCTAATGTGTCGCCCGCTCGATAAGCTCACGGGCATGTCGTCGGAAAGCATTCCAAAAAATGCTTCGCATTTTGCTTTCCTCCTAAAGCTCAAATAGTGTCTGCATCGTTGTGAATAACTCATAAATGTAGGGCACCACCCATAAGAGCACCAGAACCAGCCCCGCCAAACTGATCAGAAATGCGTGTTCCTCCCGCCCGCTGTGTTTCAGCACCTGCCCAAGAATTGTGACCAAAATACCCACCGCCGCAATCTTGAAAATCATATTTACACTCATAATTTTTTCCACTCCTGAATTTATGACCGTTTATCCGCACCGCCAAGGGGCGGCACCCGCATCAGATAAATAATATAATCAAAAAAATTCCTGCAAACAGCGTACCGTAGCGGCTGACGCGCCGCCGCCCTTCAAGGCTTGTCTCGTAGGAATCCGCAAGCCCTTCCAGCCTCTTTTCGTACACCGCAAACAATTCCTCCTTAAACTCTGCATTCCCCATGCCAAGCACCTCTCCTGTCTCAACCAGAAGGCGGAACTCCTCGTCATCCAGCAAAAATTCCCTCTTTCTTTTTTCCAGAAGTCCCCGCCAGATTTCCTGCGCGCTGCCCCTGCGCCGGTCGAGCTCCTCACCTGTCAGCGTGCACAGGCTCCGGTACGGATTATGCAAATGCATACCGGCGTGCTCCAGCGCAAGCTCCAGCGGCAGGCGCAGCAGGCACATCTCATTCTGTAAAAGCGACAGCAGCATGGCAAACTCCTCAAGCTGCTTTTTGTGCTCCAAAAACTCTCTCTCTCTGGAAAAAATATACCCGAGACAGGCGAGAAGCACCAGGCCTGCGCCTGCAAATTTCAGCATCATAGCTCACTTCCTCCCACCAGCTCCTGACGGTTGTTATACACCTGCATACGTCTTCTGCCCGTCCCTTTTTTTTCCAGAAGGACAAAGCGCCCGATCTCACCTTTCCCGCTCCAGTTTAAGAAACCGGAAATATGCTCCAGACTCTCAAGACACTCGCCGTGGACTGTCCCAATCAGTCGGCATCCGCTGTGAAAAGCCCGCGTTACCGCCTCAAAATCATCCCTTGTCCCAAGCTCGTCAACTGCGATGATCTGCGGAGACATGGAGCGCAGCAGCATGTAAATCCCTTCACTCTTCGCGGCTCCCTCCAGCACATCTGTCCGCGGCCCAAGATCATTCTGCGGAATACCAAGATACCCCGCCCCAAGCTCCGAGCGCTCGTCCACCACCCCCACCTTTAAGCCCGCATGGTTCTGATCACCCTGCGAGAGCAAACGGATCACATCCCGCAGGCACGTTGTCTTTCCAACTCCCGGCGGCGAAATAATCAGTGTGTTATACACATCCCTGCCGCAGCGCAGCGCTTTCACCAGCGCTTTCGCACACCCTTTTTTCTCATGTGCAATACGGATGTTTAAAAAATATATATGCTGGAGCCGCGCAATTTTTCCCTTCTGTAATGCTGCCTCCCCGGCAACACCTACACGGTGCCCGCCCCGCAATGTGAGATAGCCCATCCGAAGCTGCTCCTCATAGGCGTACATCGAATAGCTGCAAAGGAAACCGACCATTTCCTCCAGATCACGCCCGCTCATGCGGTAAGCCATACGCATGTCCCGCACGAGCCTGCCGTCCTCCTGGAAAAAATATTCCCCGTCGCTTCTCAAAAGCATAAGTGGTTGTCCGGCACGCGCGCGTATCTCCTCCAGCCCCTGCTGGTCAATATCCGCCCGTGCAAGTCCCTCCCGCATATGTAACGGAAATAATTTCAGCAATTGTTCTTCCAGCATAAAAAATCCCCCTTGTCCATACCTCACTATATGAGTGGACAAGAGAGATTATGACTGAAATATAAAATTTTTATGCTAATTGCATGTCAACTGATTGCACCAGGAAACGCATCACCCGCTCATGAAAATCCTTTGCTTCCTCATAAGCCGCATGTCCAAGCTCCCGATACACATATAGCCTGCTGTTTTTCACCCGCTTTGCCAACTCTTTTGCAGCGTCTTCGCCGACAATCTTATCGCGGCCGCCTCCGAGAACAAGCGTCGGACATGCAATTTTTTCCAGTGCCGGATCCGGGTGGTGCGAAATACATGCTTCAGCCTGAATGAGAAATCGGTTAAAATCTTTCGGTTTTCCAATGCGTGTAAGCAGCGGATAGAGAAGCCGGTATTTTTTCAGATAAGACTCCGTATACATGTGTTCTGCGGTGTCAATCATCAGACGCCTGTAATCACACCGCTTCGCAAGCTTTATCCAATGCCCGATAACGCGCCGCAGCTGCTCATTATCCCCGGCTGTCGTAACTGCCAAAACCAGCCCCTCGACCATCTCCGGAAAATCAGCCGCCAGATACTGAGCGATCATTCCGCCCTGTGAAATACCCAAAACGCTCGCCTTCTCAATGCCAAGCAGACGCATCGCCTCCGCCTGCTCCTTCGCCATCTCCCGCGTGGAGCAGCCCTTCTGCAGATGATTTTTTCTGCTGAAAACATATACCCTGAAACGCTCTGCATACACACGGTTCTGCACCGCCATCGGAACCGCCATATGCCGCACCGTCATGATACCATCTCCCAATCCGGGAAGCATAACCAGAATCTCGCTCCCTTTCCCGAAAGAAATGTAATCCATATCCGTATCTCCAATGCAGACACGCCCGCCTTTTGCACCGTAAATCATGTATATCCTCCTCCCGCCGGTTTTTACATATCCATTATAGATATTGGCTCACAGTATTTCAAGGCATCCTTCTTCAAAAACTTCCTCCCGCTTTCTACAACCAGATCCCCCATATGTATATCTGTTATGGTATAACAGTCCGCGTTGGGACACACCGCCTTTTTAACCGTATATTGGAATTCAGCGGGAAGGTAAACCCTATGGCATGGGCAGCGGCAATCACAGAAGCAGTCGCCTATATGAAAAATCACATATTGGAGGAAATTACCTTGCAGGATGCAGCAAACCAAGCCATTGATAAACATTCGAGGGGTGTCTTTGATGAAAACTACTACACAGAGATCTGGATTTCGGTGAAAAAGAAGTCATATCCTCTATGCTTTATGCGCAGGGGCGCATAAAACCCCGGCGCATTCCGCGCCGGGGTTTTCGCTCATAACCATATTAGTTATATTTACGTTTTCTGGCTGCTTCAGATTTTTTCTTGCGCTTTACAGAGGGCTTCTCATAGTGCTCTCTTTTGCGGATCTCCTGCTGGATACCGGCCTTTGCGCAGTTTCTTTTGAATCTGCGTAAAGCGCTATCTAAAGTCTCATTTTCCTTTACAACAACACTGGACACTCTTAACCTAACCTCCCTCCAGTTGTAAATTGTGCATATCAACTGTAAGGCATAAATTTCCTATTTGCACTCAGATAATTATACCATATATTTTCAGTTCGTCAAGGCGCTACGAAAAAAAAGTTATGACTGATTGGGGTCAACAGTAATCGTTCAACCACAAATCCGTCCCCCTCTTTTGCCATTGGCAAACTTTAGATAGACCCGGGCTGGCATTTTACTTTCCAAGCTGCGCCGCCAGCGCGTTCGCCGCCTCCTTTAAGGCGTCCGCAACACCCGCAGGATTTTTGCCGCCCGCCTGCGCCATGTTCGGGCGTCCGCCGCCGCCGCCGCCCACGAGGGATGCCACACTCTTGATGAGGTTGCCCGCATGTGCGCCTGCCTTCTGCGCGCCGTCGGTCGCCATCGCCACCAGATTCACCTTCGCGTCCGCCACCGATGCCAGCAAAATCACGCCCTCGCCGAGCTTGCCCTTGAGCTGGTCACCAAGGTCGCGCAGCCCGTTCATATCCACGCCCTCAACCTTTGTGGCCAAAAACTTCACGCCTGCGATCTCCTGTACCTGATCCATCACGTCACCGAGGGAATCCTTTGCCGCCTTTGACTTCATGGACTCGATCTCACCGTGCAGACTCTTAATCTCTGCCTGCAGATGCACGATCTTTTCCACCACGCCCGCCGGATTCGTCTTTAAAAGCTTCGCGGCCTCAGCCAGCGTCTGCTCCAGCGCGTCATAATACGCGAACACCCCGTCGGCCGTGATCGCCTCAATGCGGCGCACGCCCGCCGCCACACCGGACTCGGAAACGATCTTAAACGCCTTGATATCCGACGTATTTTTGACATGCGTACCGCCGCACAGCTCCTTTGAAAAATCACTCATGGTGACAACGCGCACCGTCTCACCGTACTTCTCGCCGAAGAGCGCCATCGCCCCGGCTTTCTTTGCCTCGTCCACCGTCATCACGTCCGTCACGACGGGAATTGCCTCGTTAATCTTCGCGTTTACGATATCCTCCACCCGCGAAAGCTCCGCCGCCGTCATCGCCGAGAAATGCGAAAAATCAAACCGTGTCCGATCCGCATCCTGATTTGAACCCTTCTGCTCCACATGGGTGCCGAGTACCTCGCGCAGCGCCTTTTGCAGCAGATGCGTCGCGGAGTGGTTCTTGCAGATTTTTGCCCTGCGCGCCGCGTCAACCGTAAAGCGCGCCGTATCGCCGACCTTGATCATGCCCCGCGTACAAACGCCCACATGTCCGACCTTTCCGCCTGTAAGCTTAATCGTATCCTCCACGGCAAAAACGCCCTCGCCGGTTTCGATCACACCGGTATCGCCGATCTGTCCGCCCATCGTTGCATAGAAGGGTGTTTCCTCCGCAATCACGGTTCCTTTCACACCTTCGGTGAGCGCCTCCGCCAGCTCGTTCTCGGTGGTGAGCACGGTAATCTTTGAATCCGCAGATACCTTGTCATAGCCGACAAATGCGGTGGTGACCGCCGGATCGATCGCGTCGTAAACCGTCGCGTCCGCACCCATGTAGTTTGTCTCCTTGCGGGCCGCCCGCGCTTTCTCCTTCTGCTCCTTCATGCACGCGTCAAAGCCGCTCTGGTCTACGCAAAATCCCTTTTCCTCCAAGATCTCGGCGGTCAGATCCACCGGGAAGCCAAAGGTGTCGTAGAGCTTAAACGCGCTCTCGCCGGAGAGCACTTTTCCCCCGGAGCCTTCCAGCTCCTTCTCCATGTCAGCCAGTATTTTCAGACCCTGATCGATCGTCTTGTTAAACTGCTCCTCCTCCTGGGTAAGCACCCTAAAGATAAAGTCTTTCTTCTCCTCAAGCTCGGGATAACCGTCCTTACTCTCGCGGATGACCGTCCCGGCCAGCTCTGCCATAAATGTGCCGTCAATGCCCAGCATACGCCCGTGTCTTGCCGCGCGCCGGATCAGACGGCGCAGCACGTAGCCCCGTCCTTCGTTCGTCGGCATCACGCCATCGGAGATGAGAAACGTCGTGGAGCGGATATGGTCGGTGATCAGGCGGATGCTGATATCGTCCAGGGCATCCTGCTGGTATCTCTTCCCGCTCAGACGGCAGATGTGGTCGCGGATCGCCTTCATCGTGTCGATGTCAAAGACGGAGTCCACCTCCTGCATCACCACTGCCAGGCGCTCCAGGCCCATACCGGTGTCGATATTTTTGTTTTCCAGTTCCTCGTAACCGCCGTGCCCGTCGCCGTCAAACTGCGTAAATACGTTATTCCAGACCTCCATAAAACGGTCGCACTCACAGCCCACCTTGCAGTCCGGGCTGCCGCAGCCGTATTTTTCGCCGCGGTCATAATAGATCTCGGAACAGGGGCCGCAGGGACCCGCGCCATGCTCCCAGAAGTTATCACACGCGCCCGTCTCGGGGTCGCGGTAAAAGCGGGTGATCTTCTCCGCCGGTATGCCGATCTCCTCGTTCCAGATTTTGAACGCCTCCTCGTCCTCCCCGTAGATGGACGGGTAAAGCCGCTCCTCCTCAAGACCCAGCACCTTTGTCAAAAACTCCCACGACCAGGCGATCGCCTCGCGCTTGAAATAGTCCCCAAATGAAAAATTGCCGAGCATCTCAAAAAAGGTCAGATGTCTTGCGGTCTTTCCTACATTCTCGATATCGCCCGTGCGCACGCACTTCTGGCATGTGGTCACGCGCCTTCTCGGCGGGATCTCCTGTCCGGTAAAATAAGGCTTTAAGGGTGCCATGCCCGCGTTAATCAAAAGCAGGCTGTTATCGTTGTGGGGTACAAGGGAAAAACTGTTCATCGACAGATGATCCTTGCTCTCAAAAAATTCCAGATACATTTTGCGCAGTTCATTTACGCCATACTTCTTCTTCACGTTGTCTCCTCCAGATTGATACGCATTCTATGCGCCTGTTACCCGGTTTGCATCCGGGCGTTTTCTGCCATGCGATCCGGGTTTATGCGCATCCTGCGCACATATGATCCGCGACAGTCCGACTCTTTTCCCTGTCACGCTTTATACTCACGAGCATACTTATTTGCCTGGTGATTCCTCATCTATGAATTTATCAGTGGTTAACCGACACGGCAAATCTCCGGCTCACGGGTATCATTTTATTTCGGCTCTTCATCTGCAGCCATGAGCGCCGCCTTCGCGTCCTTGTTGTCACGCAGCTTCTTCCCCGCAAACACGCCAATCACGCCAATCACCGCCAGGATCACCATAATGATCAGATACTGTAAAAAGCTTCCTAAGATCGCAGCCATTGCAAAACCTCCTATCCATGTGTAATACTATTTTTTATGCGGTTTATCCCACATAAAATATCTGCATTTTTCCAAATAAAACTGCTGCTCTTTTTGAAACAGGCAAATGAATTAATTTGGAATGTTTTCTTCTCTATATTCCTTCAGGGCATCCGGTAGAATATCAGAAAATACCCGTTCATTTCCATGACATCCGTTTCCCCGTGGTAGTCGTCTGATACCGGAAGCGTGCCATGATCGAACAGCAACGCAGCCATCTGTGCTTTTTTCTCTCCCACAGACAATGCGCCAACCTCTGTCATTATAATGCAGCAACACCCTTCTGTAAAGAAGAAATGCACTGCTTGGCGCGTTCCCGGGCCGCAAAAAGGTTACCCTTCACTCCGTGACCAGCAGCACCGAGTCACTACTTCACGTCCTCTAACAGCCCATCCCCGTCAGCAGCTGTCGTTGCAAGCGCATCGCAGCGCTCGTTTTCCCGGTGTCCGTCGTGGCCTTTGACCCAGATAAAACGAACGCGATGCGGCTCCATCGCCGCCAGCAGCTCCTTCCACAGTTCGATATTTTTCACCGGCTTCTTGTCGGATTTCACCCAGTTTTTTTTCTGCCAGCTGTCGATCCAGCCCTTGTTAAAGGCATCCGTCAGATATTTGGAATCCGAGTACAGATCGACCTCACAGGGCCTGTTTAGCTCCTGTAAGCCACGGATCGCCGCCAACAGCTCCATGCGGTTGTTCGTCGTCTTTCGATAACCCGCAGAGAGCTCCTTCTCATGCACCGCACCTCTGCTGTCCACATAGCGCAAAATTGCCCCATAGCCGCCGGGTCCGTCCGGGTTTCCGCGGGCAGCGCCGTCGGTAAAAATTGTGACCTTCATGTTCCTGTTCCCTTTCAACCGTTCAGGTACACCCATAAGACGCACACATTCATGCGGACATGATGCACCCGCCTCAGCGGTAACGCCTGAACTTATAACGCAAAAACCTGATTCTCATGCTCCACCCGCATCACGCGCCCCGTAAACGCAGGATTCGCTATGCGGCTCAGATACTCGTCAACGATGCCAAACTCCTGCCAGCAGTGCATGGGGAACACATACTTCGCCGAGACGTTTTTCAGGAAATAGTCAAAACCCTTAAATTTATGCAGCATGAGCCGCGGGTCTAAGACGACGAACGCCACGTCAAAAAACAGATCCGCCATACGCCCGATCTGGAGCTTGTAAGTGCGCTCCATTTTGCCATTTACCAGGTCGCCTGCACCCTCCCACTTCCAGTCGTGCAGATCACCCGCGTGGTAGATGTGTTTTCCGTCCGCCTCCACCGCAAAAGCAACCCCCGCGTCCGTCGAGAGAAACGTACGGATTTTCACATCATCCACCCGGTACTCCTCGTTGTGGGTGACGTAGGTGATCTTCTCCCGCACAGACGGATCGATGCCGTGCTTTTTCATGAAATTCGGGCTAAGCTTTGCATCCTTTGAGATAATAAAATGGATGTTCTCATAACGCTCCGCCTGCCGGTAAATGTCCATGTCAAAGTGGTCCTGATGCTTATGGCTCGCAAAAAAGTACATCGGCGTGTCGGCGTCATACATCGGCAGCGTCCCGCAGAATTTAAAGCCGTTCACGCGGTCGCCGTTAAAATAGTCAAACACGAGCACCTTCGTGTCCAGCTCCACGATAAAGCAGCTGTGGTGAATAAATAAAACGTTCATAATTCCTCTCTAACTGAAAAGTACCGTAACCGTTCAGGGCAGAGCCAATACCCTTGGTATCGCCCCGCCTCTGAACGGTCCCGATTTATTTCATGCGCCCGATAATCTCGTTTGCCTTTGCGTAAATCTCTTTCGGATCAAACCCGATATCAAACTTCCCGTTCTCGTACAAAATCCGCCCGTTTACCATCGTCATCGCCACATTCTGCTTGCTGCCGCTGTAGACAAGGTTTTTCAGCAGATTATTTTCCGGCTGCATATTGGGCTGCATCAGGTCAATCATCACAAGATCTGCTTTTTTGCCCGCCGCCAGATCGTCGCAGTCACAAAGCCCCATTGCCCGGGCGCCCGCCGTCGTGGCCATGTAAAATACCTCGTTTGCACCCACAACCGCCGCATCCCGTTCCTTTACCTTCGCAAGCCCGGTGGTCAGAAACATCTCTCGGAACATGTCCAGACAGTTGTTGCTGGCCGGCCCGTCGGTTCCGATGGCAACCGGAATGCCCTCGCTTAAGAAACGGTTCACCGGCGCAATGCCGCTGGCAAGCTTCAGGTTTGACGCGGGATTTGTCACCGCAGTCAGCCCGCGCTTTTTGAAAATCTCAAAATCTGCGTCCTCAAACCAGACACAGTGATAACCGCCGCCGCCGTACTCGTACATGCCAAGCTCCTCGGTGAGCTGGGTTGGTGTCTTTCCGTAGCGCCCCTTGCACTCCTCCACCTCCAGCTTTGTCTCTGCATTGTGGACAAAAAGCGGGGATTTCAGCTTGTGCGCCAGCGCCGCCACACCCTGCATCAGCTCCATAGAAGTCGTGTATTCCGCGTGAAAGCCGACGATAAAGCTGGTGCGGTCGCTCATCTCGTTGACAATGCGGTAGTTTTCCTCCAAAAGCTCCACCGTTCCGCCGTAATTGTTCAGCCCGCTGGTCTGCACCGTGCGATAGCCCGTATCAACCGTCGCCTTCGCGTTCATCGGCGGGAAAAAGTACATGTCAAAGTTTGAGGTAATGCCGCTGGTCAGATATTCCATGATGCCGAGGATATTCAGCCAGTAAACGTCGTCCTCCGTGAGCTGCCCTTCCCGCGGAAAGACCTGCTCGTTCAGCCAGCTCTGCAGCGGAAGGTCATCCGCATAGGAGCGAAGAAACGTCATGGCCGTGTGGGTGTGCGCGTTTTTAAAGCCGGAGACGAGCAGCTTTCCGCTGGCATCGATCTCTCTGTCCCAGACAATCACCTCACCCGCTTTTAACACATCATCTATATCCGAACCATCACCGATATATGCAATTAAATCTCCGCGCACCCAGAGCTCGCCCTCGACGATCTCATAGGCGCGCGCCGCATCATCCTTTAAACAGAGAATTTTTGCATTATAAAAGCGTAGATTCATTTTTTGTCTTCCTCCTTTTCAAGGGTTTCGCCCGTTCGCCTTCGCTCGCGGGCATTTCGTCGGAAGGCATGCCTAAAAATGCTTCGCATTTTGCCTTCCTCCTCTCACAAGGTTTCGCCCGTTCGCCTCCGCTCGCGGGCATTTCGTCGGAAGGCATGCTTAAAAATGCTTCGCATTTTGCCTTCCTCCTAAAGTGTCTTTGCAATATTTTTGATGGACTCCGTTAAGAGCTTCTTAAACATCGGCGCAACCGCATCCGCCGTCTCCGTGATCTCCGCGTGGGTCAGGGGCTTCGGCGAGATGCCCGCCGCCAGATTGGAGATGCAGGAGATGCCCACGATCTTCATACCCATGTGGTTGGCCGCCTGCGCCTCACACGCTGTGGACATGCCCACTGCATCCGCACCCATCATGCGGCACATATGAATCTCAGCAGGAGACTCGTAAGCCGGTCCGGTGAGCTGGATATAAACGCCCTCTTTCAGGCAGATGCCCAAATCGCAGGCCGCCTTCTTCACGATCTGCTGCAAATCCTCGTCGTAAATGTGGCTCATATCCGGAAACCGTGTGCCCAGCTCCTCGATGTTTTCCCCAAGCAGCGGAGAGGGAACCAGACAGGAAATATGATCCTTGATCAGCATGAAATCCCCCGCGTGAAAGCCCTGCTTGATGCCGCCGGAAGCATTTGTCAAAAAGAGTACCTCTGCGCCCATCATCTTCATCAGTCGGGTAGGCAGCACCACGTCCGTCATCGGGTAGCCCTCATAATAGTGCACGCGCCCCTGCATAATCACAACCGGAACGCCCTCCACATAGCCGAACACGAAACGCCCCTTGTGCAGAGGAACCGTGGACACCGGAAACCCCTCAATCTCACTGTAGTCAAGCGTCGCCGCCACCTCGATCTGCTCTGCATAATCCCCCAGCCCGGAGCCTAAGATCAGCGCCACCTTCGGGGTAAAATCGACCTTCTCCTTAACGCTCTCGTAGCATTTCACTAATTTTGCATATACCTCGTTCATTGCATATCTCCTTATTTATGATTCATTATGTTTGCTTCACCGAAACCGCAGCACACATCGTGCAAAAATATATATCCTATTTTACAATTATTTTTATCGTTATGGTTTTGGATGTCTTTTTCTAAAATTTGGTGCCCGCGGCAGTCGCCTTCACTTTAACGACATAAGTTTCATAGTTTCGCTCTTTTTGCTCAATTTGCCGGCCTGATACGTTTTGCTGAAATTTTGTAACCCGGTGATGGTCTGCTTTTGTTTTGTAAATGTATTCTTCGTGTTTGCCGCAGTATCCCATTCACAGAGAAAACCGGACTGCCCGGATGAACCAGCACCCAAGTCATTCCATTCACTGGTCCAGACGGCAACGCAGGTTTCCGTTCCCTGATTGTTTGGTTCTCCCTCTTTCCAGTTGCTGTAATCCCATTTTCCCCGGTTACCCAATACCACAGAAAATACTCATCCCGGTATGCACCGATCCACAGGCTTTTCGAACCCTTATTCAGATAATCGATAAAAATTTGTTCATCCGCCGATGTGATCGTCGCGAGATGTCCTCCTACCTTTTCACAGTATACCTTCGCCTCACTCCAGCTCATGGACGTCGGAAAAATACACTATGTATGCCCGTTATAAGTCATCACCCCCGTGTAGGTGGCGGCCTGTACTGTCTGAACCTCCGACAGCGGAACCATCACTGAGAGCAGCAGCCCTGCAATGAGCATGAAGACAACAGTTTTGACTTTACTTTTCTCATAATCCTTCTCCTTTTTCATTTAAAATTTGTATCATATTTTTTGACTATACCATGTCCACGAACCGCCTGCTGCACCTTCGGCCCGCACTAGGCTCATACTCCGCTTTCGCTCGTATTCACCAAGTGTTCATATTATACCATTCCGTCGACGCCATTTCAACAAAATGAGATTTGTTGTTTTAAAGTTTTACGCTTCTCCCCTCTGCCTCCGCCTTCCCGAGAAGATAGAGGAACACGCGTGCTGGGACGCGCAAAATCGGCACGCTTGTCTCATGCGCCGCAAGCCCGTAGTCAGTGAGCTGCTTTGTCACCAGAAACGCGTTTGACACTCTCGCCGGTCTTTCCCTGCAAAGCTCCATAATCGCGTCCGCGGCAAAAAGCCGGGACTGATTGCGGTATTTCACCTCACACAGGATTTTTCCCAGCGGCAGCTCGACGACGACTTCAACCCTCCTTCTGGCTGTCCCGCGCCTTTCGGAAATATCCAAGTCTGGCGCTGCTCCCCTGGTAAAATGTGATAAGCTGCTTGTAAACGCACGTCTCAACCATGACGCCAAGCTCCGTCTCCTCCGAGAGCACATCTTCGATCATCAGAACCGCATTCCGGATTGCCGCGTCCACGATAAAAATTTTCGGTTTCCCCTTCAGCACACCCTTGCTCTCCACATTCATCGGCTTCGTCGGATAGATGAGGTTTGACACCTCAAGCACTTTGATGCAGCTGTCGAACGTGCCCACCGACGCGTTTTCCGGCTCCTTTACCGCCGTCGTCGCGTTAAAAATCTCCGTGGAATTGATACACAGATATACAAACAGCTTTTCCGTTAAAAAAGGACTTCGAATGTAAAAAAGGCTTAAGACGTCCCGCTTGATCACCTTGTCTACCACTTCCTCGCGCAGCATCCGCTGTGCGTACACATCACCATCGGAAAGCGCCAGTTCCGGGATTCTACCTGCGGAACAGCCACGTATACACCACCGCCACCACCTCACGCACATAAAACGGGATGACGTAGGGCATCTGTGTTTTCGAGGCGTACGCCGTCGGATTTAACCCCTCCTGCCTTGCGTGCCAAATGCCACGGTAGCAGTGAAATTCGCTGGTGATCAACGAAATCTCACGCTTTGTTTCCCAATCAGATTCACCCAGCACGTCCTCTAAAATCCTGCGGGAATTACTCAGATTGGTTGGCGTATTGGTAGAGTTCTCCTCCTTATAAAGCCTGTCCGCTCCGATGCCGCGCGCCGCCAGCTCCCGATACATGCATTCCGCCTCGGAGATGCCCTCGTTTTCGCCCTGTCCGCCCGAAAGCACGGCAACCGCACCCGGATGACTCTGCAAATATTGATAAGCAGCCTCGATGCGCTCGCCCAATATCCGGCTGGGACTTTCCCCCTTCACATGGCAGCCCAGCACAACCGCAGGCACATCCTCCGCCGTCTCCTTTCCTCTCGCACCCCGGTAAATCGCAACCATCGCCGCAGCCGTCAGCGCCAGACCCACGCAGACGATGATACCCGCTAACATCCAGACAATCTTTATCATACGCTTCATTTCATCACACCTCTTCTTCAATTTATGGAAGTTTTTCCACCTGTACGGTTGGACGCTCCAGGGAACATCCAGCCTGACTCCTATATTCGCAAAACCCGAGCTTACACGCTTTTGCGTCTGCTTGCACATCCGCGTTTTGCTCATTTTAGAGTGGATCGCTAATCCAACGGTCCGATGCGGCAATACCCATAAACCAACATTACCAGAAAAAGCATTTCGCCCGTCAGCATAAATTATATCCAAATACATGTAAAAAAACAAGCCGCCCGGACAAATGTCCGGGCAGCCTGCCGCTTTCAGGCGCACGATTCACGGTTTGGGAACCTGCTCACAGCAACGATTTGCTAATCGCGCTTTTTCGCACTGCACTTTTTTAATTCAACGGAACTTCCCTCTTCAAAATATTCCCATGTCGTTTCTTTGAACGTCAAAATACGTTTTGCTCCCTTCTGCGATACCGTAACCGTAATCGGATTACCCGCAGGATCTTTTCCCTTTAGGGACAAAATTCCGTTTTTGACGGTTCCTTTCAACCGATCCATCGTGCAAAGCCGAAGCTGGCTGTAACATGCCACATATTGTCTGCCGCTTTTAAAAATATCCAGATATATTTCTCCCGAATCATCACAGAAATCGCCGATGAATGCTGCATGGTTTAAAACCTTCACCCTGCACTTTAATGTCTTTTTGTTCACCGTACATTTCAGCGTTCCTTTTCCGGCTTTTACGGCTTTCACATAGCAATCGTGCTGCCCGTCCTCTGCCTTGGTTGTATGTATCTTTATATGGTCTCCTTCCACGCTCCATTTCACTTTTCCTGTCTGACCTGTAACATCCGCTCCCAGCAACCCGACAAAAGCATACTGGCCTTTGACAATTGTAATTGATTTGCTCGTGAGCCGAGCCTCTTCCGGCTGACTATTTTCTGCCCGCGCAGTTTTCTCCGGCATCAGGGCCAGGCCGAACAGCAACAGACAAATACTGAACATAAATAGGAACGTTTTCTTCATGTCTCATCTACCTCTCTTTCTTTTGTCGTAACTGTTCAGCCTGCGGCCTCACTGCTGCAGGCCGTGCGGCGAATGCACTTCTTCCGGATGCGCTGTCTGGAAAAGGCGCTTCACTGTTACGGGCTGCGCATCGAGTGCGGCCTCCCGGTCTAAACAGCTACATTTCATCATGATAACCTGCTTCATATTCTAATTTATATTATCTAATTACCTTTGTCAATAACTATTTAGTTTATATAGGTATTTACTTTCTAAATTTTTGCGTTATAATGACTAAAAGGAAGGCAACACAAAACCAGAAAATCTACCCTTCGGGCATACCTGTTTGCCAGAAAGCAGGCAGTAAAAGAGGAAATACCCTTCGGGCATACCTTCATGCCAGAAAGCAGGCAGTTAAAGAGGAAATACCCTTCGGGCATACCTTCATGCCAAAAGGCAGGCAGTTAAAGAGGAAATTATGGCAGAAAGAAACAGTTTTAAAAGTGGTTCCTGTGAGCTGGTGGTGCTCTATATCCTGAAACACTATGGCGACTGCTACGCATACCAGATATCACAATATATAATCAGACTCTCCGGCGGCGCTCTATCCTTCCCCGAAGGTTCCCTGTATCCGGCTTTTTATAAAATGATCGATCACGGCTATATCTCAGATTATAAGCAGCAGACCGGTAAACGACTGGTCAAAGTCTATTACCACATCGAACCTGCGGGCGAAAAACGGCTGGAACAGCTATTGATGAATTATTATCAGATCACAGAAGGAATTGAAAAAATTTTGCAATTTGATTTTACAAGGCTGGAGGAAAACGAATGAATCGATATTCCAAAAAATATTTCAGAGATATCAAAGCAATGATTCCGTCAAAAGGAGCGCAGGAACGGCGGCTGGTCAGAGATTATAAAACACGGATTGTGGAACTAAATGAAAAAAATCCAAATATTACATATGATGAGCTTCAGCAGGCTTTGGGAACTCCCGTGGACATGATCGCCTCATTCTATGAGGGCGTCGATACGGATTACATTATAAAAAGCGTCCGCACCACGCACATGGTCCGGGTTGGTATTTGCTGCATGTTAATTTTCACACTGTCTGCTCTCGCCGTCAGCGCCGGTGTCAATGTGAGGCTGTATCAGGAAATACATCATGGGATTATTTCCCATGAAAAAGTCATAATTGAATGAGGACAAACTGTTCGTTACCATTCACGGCTCGGGAGCCGCTCATAGTAACGATTCGGGGCGACATTCCGAATTTTGCTGCGCAAAAATCGCCCCTCACTCCTGAATCATGTTCTCACGGAACGCGCAGCCAGTGCGCGTTCCTGGGGCATGAAAAGTAACAACTGTTCCCGTTTTGCCGGCAGGCCGCACCACGCAGGCTTTACATCTGTGAAAAATTTTGCTATACTGGCGTTATCTTCATTTGCCGGGGAAACGCACGACCAATCTGAAAGAGCAGGCGATGCCTATCACACCAAAGGAGGCCAAACTTATGACAGACAGTGAAAAACTTGATTTACTTCTCTCAGAAATGCAAAGCATGAAAACCGACATGCAGGATATGAAAACCGACATGCAAAACATGAAAGCCGACATGCAGACGCTGACGCAACGGGTCACATATATCGAAAACAAGGTGACAAAAATCGATCTGACCATCGAGAATGAGCTGCGCGTCAACATCCAGCGCGTCGCTGAAGGGCATTTTGATCTGTCAAGAGTCCTACACGAAGCGTCAAGACCCTATAATGAGGTCGAAATGCTCGCCATCAAGGTTCGCATGTTGGAGAGCGATATGCGTGAAGTAAAAGCAAAGCTCGCCTGACATCCTCACGCATACAAAGGCATTCATAAAAATTTTCTCTATGTATACTGTGACAAACGGCTGCTCCGCAAATGTACGGAACAGCCGTTTTCTTTTTTTGTTCAAAGGCGATATAAAATTACGTTCAAAAAGCTTTAGACCTCTATAAAATAATGCACACCAGCCCGCCGTTGTTGTCGTTGACCACCTTCTGCATCGTATCCTGCAGCTTCATCTGGCACTCGTCGTCCATGCGGCTGATCTTGTTGCGGATGCCGTCCTCCATCAGCTCACCCACAGTCTTTCCGAAAATATTTGTATTCCATACGCCGCCGTCGTCCGTCTTGCCGGCCTTAATGTAGCTGATCAAATCCTTCGCCTGCTCCTCGCTTCCCACGATCGGCGCAATCTCGGTCTCGATATTCGCCCGGATCATGTGAATGCTGGGAGAGCTGGCTTTCATGCGCACACCGTATTTGCTGCCGTGCTTCATAAGCTGAGGCTCCTCCATATCGATATCGGAGAGGGTCGGCGTCACCACACCGTAGCCCCGCATTTTCACCGACTGCATCGCCTCGGCAACCTTCTCGAATTCCTGTTTTTTCATCGAAAGCTCACGCACGAGAGAAATCAGCTCATACTCGCCCTTTACCTCAACGCCCGCCATCTGGCTGATATTTTCATAGTAATATTTGTCGTCAACCTCCATCCGCAGCGAGCCGACGCCGTCTGAGAGCCTTAATCCCTCCTTTCGAATCTCCTTCACGTAATCGTCCGCCTCCGGCAGCGCAAGCTCCCGGAAATCCCGCACATTGTTTACCTTCTCCAAAAGCCCTTTTGCGTGGGCCAGAAGATGCTGCTTTACCGGATTGTCAATCTCCAGCATATCCACCCATTTCGGCAGATAGAAATTGAGCTGGCTCACCGGAAATTCATACAAAATCTCCTCGAGAATGCGGTTCACATCCTCCATATGTAACTGCTCACAGTTCATCGGCAGCACCGCCACGCCGTACTGCTCCATCATCGTCTTTGCCAGCGCCTTGGAATTATCGCTGTAAGGCTTGTTGGTATTTAAAATAACGATAAAAGGCTTGCCGCTCTTTTTCAGCTCCTCCACCGTGCGCCGTTCCGCCGGTTCATAGGATTCCCGCGCGATATCGGTAATAGAACCGTCGGTCGTCATGACAATACCGATCGTCGAATGGTCGCGGATCACCTTTTCTGTCCCAAGCTCCGCCGCCCGCGTAAAAGGGATCTCATCCTCTGACCATGGCGTCTTTACCATGCGCTCCCTTCCATCCTCCATATGTCCGCTGGCGCCGTCCACCATGTAACCCACACAGTCGATCATCCGCACCTTGATTTCCAAATCATCGGCAACCTGAATCTGCGCCGCCTGCTTCGGTATAAATTTCGGCTCCGTGGTCATGACCACCTTTCCGGCCGCCGCCTGAGGCAGCTCATCCGTCAGACGTTCCTTCTCGTGTTCATCCTGCAGATGCGGCAGCACCATCAAATCCATAAACCGTTTGATGAACGTGGATTTTCCAGTACGTACAGCCCCCACCACACCTATATAGATTTCTCCTCCGGTTCTATCGCGAATATCC
>CASCGD010000029.1 GCA_949132985.1 uncultured Lachnospiraceae bacterium | reverse complement strand
TCCCTATATGAGTTGACTTTATCAACCCATATTATAACTCCAAGTGTTGATAAAGTCAACTCAATTATATTCTCACAGAATAGAAATGAGAGGAATTCCGTGGCAGTCGAAATTTGTGGGAAAAGCTAAACTTTTGGATTTTGCCCACAATGCTTGTCTTTTGGTCTTTGGTTCTTTGATTCGGTATAGTGTGGTGCTGGCGGGCTTCTTTCATGGCGGCGCGGAGCTGCTCCTGCACGGACAGTTTTGCCGGCGGTTCCGGCTTTGCCAGTTCAAAGATTTCCCGCACCTCGGTTTCCCGCAGCAGGTCGCAGATCGGGAAACTGTATTCATGTTCATTCATTTGGACAAAAGAGGCTGTTTTTCAGTCGAGAGGAATCAGCAATACCTGGCCGATGCTTAAGTTATCGCTTTTGAGGCCGTTTAGGTTTCGGATTGCGCTGACTGTTGTGTTGTAACGCTGTGCCAGCAGCCAAAGAGTATCTCCCGAGCGCACAACATATTTTATATATGATCCGTCCGAAGAATCCATTGTCGGAATTTTCAGTACCTGACCAATGCTTAAGTTATCGCTGGTCAGTCCGTTCAGACGTTTAATTTCGTCAACAGTTGTGTTGTAACGCTGTGCCAGCAGCCAGAGCGTGTCTCCCGAGCGCACGACATATTCCGTGATACCGGTGTTGGAGTCGGGGGGAATCACATCCTCCGCACCCAGGTAAGTATTGTACAGCGCCTGCCATGTGAGCGGCCCTACGATCCCGTCAGGCGCAAGGCCGGCGGCTTTTTGGAATGCCGCAACCGACTGCTGTGTGTTTTTTCCGAAAATCCCATCCTGTGAAGGGGCTGGAATCGTAGAATTAAACTCGGCCGCCACATTCAAAAGATATTGCAGAGTAACGACGTCCTGTCCTGAGGAACCGGAGCGTAAAAGGGAACTGGGCGGAACGGTTCCGATTCCCAGGGAAGTTCCCTCACTGCTTAGCTCTGCTAGTTTAGTTACGGAGACGTATAGATAGGAAAGCTTGTTCCAGGTAGCTTTTCCCACTACGCCGTCGGAAGATAAATTAAAAATACTCTGAAATTTTGCCACCGCGGCTCTTGTGCTGTCTCCGAACACGCCTGTTTTATCTGTAATCGCAGGTATTGCGGGATAATTGCGCCGGATTCTTTCGAGATAGGTCTGAACCGTCTGTACATCAAGGCCGGTGCTCCCTTTCTTTAACGCGGTTCCGGGGTAGGAGGATAAAATACCGGTAATGATGTTTGTCTCCGCAATCTCGATGTCCTTCGGATAATAGGAGCGCAGTATCTGCAGGGGGCTTCGTCCCTGCTCAGCCAGTGTAACTGTTCCCCACTGGGACATTCCGGCGCAGGTCGAGGTAGTTCCGTTGCAGAATGATGTAAAATAAGGAGAGACCTGCCCTTTTCTGCGGACAAATTCATTAAAGATTTCGTCTACAATCAGGCTGATGGACGCATAAATGTTTCGGCCGGGTATGAAATGCTGGTCATAGGCAGTGCTGTTTGTGATATCGAAGTTGTAGCCGCGGCTTGTGTACCATTCGGTAAAAACCCGGTTCAGCGCAAATGTGATAATTGCATAAATATTTGCGCGAAGAGCTGCGTCTGGCCAGGTAGGATAAATTTCACTGCTGGCGACATTTTTTACATAGTCGGGGAAAGATACCCAAACATTAGATGCAGAGGCGTCGGGCCTGCCCAGATGTACCGTAATCGGATTCGGGATGGCCACCTGACGCAATACCTGAGGCTGTGTATCTTGCGCGTCGGGTCCTTCCTGAAAGTGTTTTTTTGACATGGAAACGGCGGGCGGGCCGACGATAACTTCCACCACGGTGGGAGAACGCTGCTGCTTTTGCATTGGAATAAATTCAAGGGGCTGAATGGCGGTTTCTCCATCAAGAATCGGGATGCCGACAACATGGATGGAGTGAAAGCCGTCTGCGCGGGCAAGCACGTCATAACTGATAAAAGGTGTTCCGCCAAAATTTGGATCCAGGGACAGGGATTTGTCTAAAGTTTCTAATGCAATCTTTTCTGTTTCGCCGCTTTCATCCGTCGTCACATGATAAATACGCTTTTCGTGCTCATCCATAATCCAGATCTGTACGCCCTCAAGCGGAAGTGCGTCGTGGGCCGTTCGCGCCTGTACGATTAAATAACCGGTAGCCATAAATGATAGATTCCTCCTTCAATTCGTTTCGGGAAACTGCTTTTTGGACAGGATATATAGCCCTGTGGTTGCGGCAAAACCTGCGGCACAGTTCTCCATACAATATTAATATGAAAAAGAGGCGGTTAACGTTACGTTATTTTGGCAGTTTTACCTTAAACGGATGATCCGCCATGGAAAGGAGCATATTTGACGTAAAAAGAGTGGTGTATAAATCCATTCGTATATGTTACAATAGTAGCAACATACAGCAAAGGCACATAAAAGTACAGGTATATCAAAAACGAAGAGGAAGGGGATAAAGCCAGGATGGACAAGATTCAGGAAATTAAAAAAATATGCGAAGAAAAGCAGATTCGCATGATTGACTTTAAAATGACGGATATTGACGGGCGCTGGAGGCATATTACGATTCCGGTGGAGCGGTTCGATGAAAACACATTCATCTATGGTATCGGGTTTGACGGTTCCAATTACGGGTATGCGCCCGTTGAAAAGAGTGACATGGTTTTCTTGCCGGATGCAGATACGGCATATGTGGACCCGTTTGCGGCTGTGCCTACGCTGACAATGTGTGGGAATGTTTGCACGATAGGGAAAGGGGAGAACCGGCCGTTTGACCAGTATCCTAAAAATGTAAGCCTTCGTGCGCTGGAGTATATGAGGGAGAGCGGCATTGCGGACAGGATGATTATTGGACCGGAATTTGAATTTTATCTGTTCGACAGCGCACGATATGAGGTGACGCCGCAGCAATGCGGGTATCGGATTGATACAAAGCAGGCCGACTGGAACTGCAACCTGAACAGGGAAGGGAATAACGGCTATGAAGTTCCTTACAAAGGGGGTTATCATGTGGCGGCACCCCAGGACGTGGGATATGATTTGCGCAGCCGGATGTGTATGATGATGGAAGACTGGGGGATTAAAGTAAAATACCATCATCATGAAGTGGGCGGCCCGGGCCAGATGGAGATCGAAGTGGAACTGGCGGACATGTCCAAGATGGCGGACAATACGATGATTATTAAGTATATTATTAAAAATATGGCGGCCAGGGAGGGCAAGACGGCCACGTTCCTGCCTAAGCCGATTTACCAGGAGGCGGGCAGCGGACTTCATGTGCACATGCTGCTTATGAAGGACGGAAAGCCTTTGTTCTACGATGAAAACGGATATTCTGGCTTGAGCCGTACGGCCCATTATTTTATCGGCGGACTGTTAAGGCATATCGCATCTTTGTGCGCGTTTACCAATCCTTCCACCAACTCTTTTAAACGGCTGGTTACGGGTTATGAGGCTCCGGTAACAATCGGCTATGCCACATCCAACCGGAGTGCGGTAATCAGGATCCCGGCCTATGCCAAATCCCCGGAAGCGAAGCGGTTTGAGCTGCGTAACCCTGATGCTACGGCGAACCCTTATTATGCTTATGCAGCTATATTGATGGCAGGGCTGGACGGGGTTAAAAACCGGATTGATCCGGAAGAAAATGGCTGGGGGCCATATGATTTCAATCTTTACACTTTATCGGAGGAAGAAAAGAAAAAAATAAAAGGTCTTCCTAAGTCATTGGGAGAAGCGCTGGATGCCCTTGAGAGGGACCACGACTATCTGACGGCGGGCGGCGTATTCCCGCAGCGTCTGATTGATGTATGGGTGGCACGTAAACGGGAAGAACTGAAGAAGATGGAACAGATTCCCAACCCGGCGGAATTTAAGATGTATTATGATTTATAGAAAGCGGGACAGTTAGACTTTTCCTGAAAAATAATGATTAAGGTGCAAACAGAGAGGAGACCAATTATGCTGTTTTTACAATACCCAAAATGTTCCACCTGCCGAAAGGCGAAAAAGTGGCTGGATGAGCATCATGTTACTTACGAAGAGCGTCATATTTCAGATGACAATCCCACCTATGATGAATTAAAGGAGTGGTATGGAAAAAGCGGTTTGCCGATTAAAAAATTTTTTAATACGAGCGGAATGGTATATAAAGAATTGCAGTTGAAGGACAGACTGCCTGCCATGAGCGAGGAGGAGCAGCTAAAGCTTCTTGCAACGGATGGTATGCTTGTAAAGCGGCCGTTAGTGATAACGGATGATGTTGTGCTCACAGGATTTAAAGAGGCGGAGTGGACACAAAAGCTGATATAAATTCTTTTACAAGGGGGCTTTCCTGCGGATGCAGGAAAGCCCTATAACTTTAAACCCAAAGATAAGTGTGATAAAATGAGATGGAAAATTAAACGCGAAGGATAGGTGGCATTATGGATAAAAAGAGAAAACGCATCATAGCGGGCAACACCGTGTCACAGGTTTACCGTTTTCCGCTTGGCGGCTATAAGCAAAAGGTGTTGGTGGAGGGAAGGACAAAGCAGCTTCCGGTGGTCATTGTCCTGCATGGCGGCCCGGGCACGCCGCTACCGTTTTCAGTCGGCTGCAGGGGGCTTTTTCCGGAATTTACGAACCGGTTTCTTATGGTTTACTGGGATCAGCTCGGGTGCGGGTGCAACGATCATGTGATCGACGAGAGCTTTTGCATCGATTCCTTTGTACAGATGGCGTGTGATCTGGTGAAGAAGGTGAAGGGTCTGTTTCCGGATAACAAAATATATCTGTTCTCCATGTCATGGGGTACGATCTTAAGTGTGAAAATACTCGAGAAAGATCCGTATGCGGCTGACGGCGTGGTCGCCTGGGGACAGATTGTCAGGGATCTGTTTTTCAACGAAGAGGTCATGCGCGCGCTGGAAGCGTCGCGGCTTCCGAAGAAAAAGCTTGCGGCGGTTCGTGCGGCAGACAAAAACCACGCTTCTCCAAAGGATTTGCAGCTCGTCTCGGCGAGCATCCGAAAGTATACGTCCGGGTATCAGAATAAGAAAGGGGCGAAGGCTCCGACGGGGCCTGTGATCAAGGGGCTTTTGACAAGCCCGGACTACAGGCTGAAGGATTTTAAGGCGGTCATGGTAAACGGATACCGCGGGAACAAGTCTTTGTGGAAGGAAATTTTGCAGATCGATCTGTCGCAGACGCTGCGGGAGGTTCGGATTCCGTATGTCATTTTGCAGGGCGATACGGATATCGTGACATCTACAAAGACGGTGAGCGGTCTGGTGCGAGAAGCAGACAACGATTGCCTGCGGTGTGAAATTGTAAAAAATTCCGGCCATATGCCCGGAAGCGAGGGCATGGAGCGGGTGCTTGAAAGAATCGTTCAGCTCAGGTCTTTGCAGGGTCTGCCCCAGGGGCAGCGGCTGCAAAGTCCGTAAGAATACGAGGATTTGCCAAGGGATGACAGAGCTGTTTTAAGAGGCAGGCGAGACAGATTTACATAACAGACGGCAGTGGGAATGCGTCTCACTGCTTTACTTTTGCCGCTTAGCCGGCAGAATATACAGCTTGCATTTTTTCTGGGGGATATGAATGCCGAGGCTATGATACGGTCTTATCCGTGGGAAAGGCTATGAGGGCATCCGTATTTTTTGAAAATTCATAAAAGATTCAAATAAGCGTGCTATGATATTTTTAACCGCAGACGAAATGGGCTGCGAACAGTATTCATGAAGATTTGAGTGCGGCAGAGGAAAAACGGAGCAGGTTTGAGACTGCTGCCTGACCACATGACTGTGAGTGAAGGCGGAGCGGATGCCGCAGCAGGGAGGAGACCAAAATGGAGCGGATTCTGATTGTCGAGGACGATACATCGATACAGGCGCTTTTGCAGGATTTTATCGGCGAGGCGGGATATGAAACATCGGTGGCATCTGATGGCGTGGAGGCGCTCGCGGCGTTTGACGCCGGAGGGTTTGACCTTGTTCTGCTCGATCTCATGATTCCGAAAATCGACGGCTTCGGTGTCTGTGAGGTTATCCGGCAGAAATCGGACGTGCCGATTATTATGCTGACGGCGCTGGACGACGAGGCGCATCAGATCCGCGGGCTGGACCTTCTGGTGGACGACTATATCACAAAGCCGTTTTCCATGCCCGTTTTGCTGCGCAAGCTCGCCGCCGTTCTGCGGCGGACGGCGCGCTGCGAGCATCCGCGGACGCTGTGCTACAAAAATCTGACGATGGATCTGGACGGCTACAAGCTCCAGGTGGGAGCGCAGCCCGTCGAGCTGACCTCCCGCGAGTTTGAGATCCTGCGGGAGTTGCTGACGCACCAGGGCAGAATTCTGACACGCCAGAACCTTCTGGAAACGCTCTGGAAATACGAATTTCTGGGTGATGAGCGCATTATTGACACGCACATCAAAAATCTGCGAAAAAAGCTGGGCGGCGCGGGCTATATCGAGACGATACGAGGGGTGGGTTACCGGATTGACAGGGATCATTCAGCGGATGGTGCCCGGGGTGATACGGACAAACGTAACAGTGAAGGTACCGGAACTGTCAGGGGCAAACAGAAAGGCGGTCGGTCAGATTGATGGGGAAGATCAAGAGTAAGCTGTCGGTAAAGATTTTTCTGCTCACGGCATTTTTGCTGGCGGGCTGCTGTGGGATTACGTCTGCGTGCATCATCCGGTTTGCGCCCTACGTCTATCGTCATGACGTATCGGAGATTGAATATCTGGCGGAGGAGCTGGCGATGACGCTCGCGGACATACCGGAGGAGGAGCTGGTCTATTTTTTGGGTGATTTTGAGCGCATCGTCGAGGAGCAGACGGAGGGGGAGTATGTGATCCGTCTGTTTGATGGAGAGGGCGGCGAACGGCGGGTAAATGACCCTGGCACGGCGACCGGCAGACGGCTTGCCGATTTTGCGGATGCGGACAAAACGAAACAGTACGAGATTTCATTTTCGGACGGGGCAGAAGCCTACACGTTTTTCTTCTCAAAAAATACGGAAAAGGAGAGCCAGGTTGTGGAGGCGCTGAAAAAATCGCTTCCTATATTATATGGTGTTGTTTTTGCGGTGTCGGTGACGGCGGCTTTTTTTTATACATGGTATGTGACGCGCCCGATCAAGCGGATCAGTGCGGTTTCGCGGCGGATGGCGGATCTGGATTTTCTGGATGATGAGGCGCTCCCCGCATCCGGGCCGGGCACGGGCGATTTCGAAAAAAACAGGGGTATTGGCCGGGCGCACGGCAACAGTTTGTGCCCGACCGGGCGCACGGATGAGATCGGCGTGCTTGCGGACAGCTTAAACGAATTGTGGGCAAAGCTCTCGGAGGCGCTCGGGCAGCTTCGGGAGGCGAACTGCAGGCTTCTGGCGGATATCGATATGGAACGCGAGCTGGAGCGGCAGCGGCTGGCGTTTTTTTCGGCGGCGTCCCATGAGCTGAAAACGCCGATTACAATCATCCGGGGGCAGCTCGAGGGTATGCTCTACCAGGTCGGGCGCTTCCGGGATCGGGAGCGCTATCTGCGCGAATCGCTGGAGGTAACGGACACGCTGGAAAAAATGGTGCAGGAGCTTTTGGTTGTCTCGCGGCTGGATGCGCCGGGCTATACGTGCGAGAAGGAGCACTTTTCGCTGGATGCGCTCATAAACGAACGGCTCGATGTGTTTGAGGAATTGTTTGCGCAAAAAGAGCTCGCATCGGAGCGGGACATCACGCCCGCGATTGAGCTGTGCGGTGATAAACGCCTTATGGAGAAGGTGCTGGACAATCTTCTGAGTAATGCGGCGGCGTATTCCCTTCCGGGAAACAAAATATGTGCGCGGCTCTGGCGCGGCGCAGACGGCGTGTGCTTCTCCATTGAGAATACCGGGGCTTGCATACCGGAAAAGGATTTGCCGCGGCTTTTCGAAGCATTTTACCGCGTGGACGCGTCGCGCAGCCGCCAGACAGGCGGCAGCGGGCTGGGACTGTACATTGTAAAGACGATCCTTGATTTGCATGACGCGCGCATCATGCTTGCGAATACTGCGCAGGGAGTAATGGCGCTGGTGTGGTTTTGAGGAGGATGACGACGGGGCAAAATGCGATGATTTGTTCCATGTATTCATAAAGAAAACATGCTCTCTCCAAAATAGATTCAAAGACACACGATATCCTTTTTGTATGAACAACGAACAGGATGGCAGAGATGGAACCGCTATCGGCACAAATGCCGGCGGAGGTTTGGATCTGCCGCAATACGGAAAGGAGAGTGGCTTTTATGAGAGGACATAAAATATGTCAGACAAAGCGAGTGGCGATGGCTGCGGGTACTGCTGTTTTTTTATCGGTGCTGGGAGGCGGCGCGTTATTTGCCCGGGCAGGGGATGCCCCGGCGGTGCAGGACATGCCCGTTCCGTCCTTTCGGGAGGCGGAGTACGACATGTTGCGGGCGCTGCAGCTTGCAGGCTTCGAGGATATGACGGTGCACGATTATCAGGAGATGATCTGGGAAAAGACCGATACGCCGGAGTATCGGGAGCTGTTAGAGCGAATGAGTGCGAGCGAGGTTTTTTATGAGAAAAGGGATGACGATGCGCTGGCGCATTTCCTGTTTTATGTGCTGGAGCCGTTGACCGCCGAGCGCTGGCAGACGCGGGATTTTGGCGGCTGTGCGCAGGAGAAGTTTTCGGAGAGCGGACAGACTGCGATGGTGGAGTATAGCTATACGCTGACGATTACGGATGCAAATGCGCTGACCGTCCGTGAATACATGCAGGCTCAGGACGGTATCGAGAAGAGGATGGCGCAATTTTTGGAAGGAAAATCGGAAGCAGAATTGGCGGACGAGGATGCGATGCGGTCGTTTCTGGATGCGGAGGTAGAGCGCTTGAAGGGGCGGTGGAGCACGCAGGCGCTTACTATCGACATAGAGTTCTGCTTCCAGCCGCTTGAGATTCGGGAAAATGAGGAAGACGGGAAAGCGGCACCGGATGAACAAGAGCCGCGCACGTATCCGCACGGCACAAAGGAGGATTACCGCTCGCTGCTCGCGCTGAAAACGGCAGATTATGCGGATCTGCCTCTACAGACTTTTAACATGAGACTTCTGGAGTGGGCAAATGAGAATTACGAGCGGATGGAGCGCATCGGTGAGGATACGGGGATGAATGATTTTGCGGTGGAGCTTGATGAGGAGGAGCTGGATTTTGTGACGCGGACGGTGCTTTTCTCGGGAAAGGAAAACGGGGCGTACGTGCGGAGCAACTACACAGGGCGCGCCGGGGAAGATGCATATTATCAGGAAAATCTGCCCGAAAAAGGAGGCGGCAGCGCGTGGGACGATTTGTATTATATGTTTACGTGGCATATCGCGGACAAAAAAATGCTTACGGTGGGCGAGCGCGACCGCATGGTCGGCGGGATGATCGACGGTGTACAATTGTTCTGGGAAGAGACAGCGCCAGACGTGTTGCTTCGGATGGAAAAGATGGATGTTGTCAAAAAGCTTCAGGAAATCGCCGGGGAGAACAGCGGCGCAGGGCTTACCCTTTCGGTCCGCGCAGAGGATGTGGGGTTTGAGTCTTACGACGAGCGGGGCGCCTACGACAGACTCGTGTCGTACCGGGTAAAAAACTATGAGAAGCTCAGTGTTGCCGATTTTCATGCGATGCTCTGCGGCTCGGAGGATGAATTTGGCAGACTTTTAGACGCAAATGCCGAGTTGACAGGGGCGGTTACGGCTGAGGATAAAAATTATGATTTTCTTGAAAACACGATGAGCGTCTCTCTCTCGGAACTTTACTGCGAAAAGTTCGGGGAAGACTACGGCATTCCGGTGACGCTTGTTAAGCAGGCGCGGCCCTATAGCGTGATGGATGACGGTATGCCGGCCTATAATTTTTGGTTTTGCGGTAGTCTCTGGATCAGCTACACGATGAGTAAGGAAAATCTTACAGTCGGAGAACGGAATGCTGCTTTGCAAAAGATGAAGGATGGCTTGCAGGCTTACGTCGACGGGCTGAGCGAGGAGCAGATTTTCTGCGGCGATGCCCGAAAGCTTTTGAAAGAGGAGGGGGAGAGATTGGCGAAAAAGCT
Source organism: uncultured Lachnospiraceae bacterium (assembly GCA_949132985.1). Lineage (GTDB taxonomy): Bacteria > Bacillota > Clostridia > Lachnospirales > Lachnospiraceae > W0P33-017. The sequence goes on along the minus strand of CASCGD010000029.1, from coordinate 21,772 downwards.
TTCCGGTGAAAAGATGACGCTGATGTGTGAGGTGCAGATGGTGGAGATGTGCAGGGATGGAGCGGAATATGTGGATTAAGAAACTGCTTGCTAAATTCCGGTAATGCGTGTATAGTAAATGTGAATTATAGATAAAAAAGTGAAACAGGGAACGCGTTCAGCGAAGCGCTGGGTGTCACGGCAACATGTTACACGTATCGGGAAGGAATTTGGCATATGAAGCATCTGGAGGCGATTGGCGAGGCATCGTATCTGTCCGTGCCGAATGCGTCTGTCTATCGAAAGATCATGCGGTATTTTTATCAGGAATATGAGCGAATGCACTTCCAGCTTTACAAGGAGGATATCTATGAGCTGCTGAAGGGTGACGAGGAGCTTGCGGATTACTCCGTGAAGCAGATGGAGGCCGACCTGGAGGCGTTGGTGAAGTGGAAAAATCTGACGCCGATTCAGGATCCGGGCCGGGTTTATACGATTGCGGATTATAAAAATAAACAATATCGGTATACAATGTCTGAATATGCGGTGGAAATTGAGCGCCTGACTGTTAGGTTGGAAAATATTTTTCTCGAGTCGGGCAGCCTGTCCACCAATTTTTTTGTGCGTCTGGGAAAAAGTCTGGAGGACGCGGAACACATCTCACATGCAGATCTGAGGGAGGTTCACGAGTGGTGGAGCCTTTTGCAGGAGGATTTTAAGCGTCTGAATCAGAATTATCAGGATTATCTGCGGGATTTTTATTCCGGCAAGGCTGACCGGCTGATGAAATCCGTCGAATTCGTGCTCCACAAAGATAAATTTATAAAATATCTGAACGAGTTTGTGCAGGAGCTGCAGCACCACGCGAAGCGGATCGAGCAGATTTTGATTCTGCGCGTTCCGCTCATCGAGTCCGAAATTTTAGCGCGTGTCGTGGCGGGTGAGCTGGATATCCCGCACGCATTGGCGGAGACCGGCGGGACAACGGAAGCGTCGATCAGGGACAATGTGGCCGGAAAGTGGAACTCATTGAAAAACTGGTTTCTCGACGCGCAGGGCCGCGAGTGTGAGTGTCGCAGGGTGCTGCGGATCACAAACGATATTATCCGCAGCATTATCCAGAACGCCGCGCTGATCGTGCAAATCCAGAACTGGGGCATCAGCCGGAAGGATGATTACCGGAAATTTCTCGAGCTGTTTTTAGAATGCGGGGATTTAGACGAGGCGCACCGTCTGTCCGCGCATGTCTTTGGAATCCAGAGTATCAGGCATTTGAAGACGAACGAGCCGCGGGAGGAGGACGCGATCAACTGCAGCATCTACGAGGAGGTGCCGGCCGCATTTTTCTTAAAGCCGCACACGCGCGGTTATCACGAGAAAAAGGACAGGCGTGGTTTTTCGGACAAATCGCTGGAAAAGCTCATGCAGCGGGAAAACTATTTGCGGCGTATGGAGCAGCAAAAGGGGATTGTCATGCGCTACATCAGGGACGGAAGGGTTGCTTTTTCCGAGATCGACGAGGTGATATCGGAGGCGACACGGACGATTTTCCTGCAATGGATCACACAGGCAAATATGAGCTCGGATAGAAGGGGCCGCACGGAGTATGGGCAGGAATATAAGCTCATCCGCAGGAAAGGAAACTGTGTGCTGCGCTGTGAGGACGGAGATCTGACGATGCCCGCCTATGTATTGGAGTTTGAGAACCGCTCAGAGCCGGAGTAATCCGAAGGATTTTCGGGCCATACTCTGAACGGATGTGGAGGATAGAACACGATGAACGAAGTAAGAACGCTGTTTGAACAGTTCTGGGTCTGCAAGGATGCGGACAAGGAGCGCTATTACCGGGTAAAACGCGATATCCCGCGTTTCCGGCGCTTTATCAGAGAGCAGCTTGGGTGGAAGCTAATCCACACAGAAAATCTTTTAAAGCTGGAAAAGCGCCCGGCGCATGCGGAAACCTTTATGGGCATCCAGGAATTTGCGGATATCCGGGATTACTGTATTTTGTGCGTTGTCCTTATGTATCTGGAGGATAAGGAGGAGCAGGAGCAGTTCCTTTTATCCGAGCTGATTGACTATGTGGAGACGCAGCTCAAGGCGTACATGCAGATCGACTGGACGTCTTTCACACAGCGCAAGTCGCTTGTGCGCGTACTGCAATATATGGAGCGGCTACAGATGCTGCGCGTGTACGAGGGAAGCAGTGAGGCGTTTGGCCTGGAAGCGGGGCAGGAGGTTTTATACGAGAATACCGGCTACTCCAAATATTTTGCGACAACCTTCCCGACGGATATCTCGGGCTATGAATCGTGGGAGGACTTTGAGAAGCTGAGCTTTGAGGAGTTTCAGGAGGACCGCGGCGCGCTGCGCGTGAACCGTGTCTACCGCCAGCTTGCGGTTTGTCCGGCCTTTTTCTGGGAGGGTAATGAGGATGCGGATGCGCTCTATCTGAAAAACCAGCGCCACTGGGTTGCAAAATATTTACAGGAAAATCTTGGCGGGCGGCTGGATATTCATAAAAATACGGCGTTTCTCATGCTGGAGGAGGGCGACTGCTACGGCCTGGTGCATCCGAGGGACGCGATGCTTCCGGAGATCGTGCTTCTGGTCTGTGAAAAGATATGCCGCGATCTGAGCGACGGCAGGCTGACGAAGCAGGAAAACGAGTGTATTTCTCTCACGAAGGAGGAGTTTGCCGGACTTGTGTGTGCATGCCGGGACGCGCGGGAGCAGATGTGGAGCAAGGAATATCGGGAGATGGACGACGAGAAGCTGCTTCGCAATGTGACGGATTACATGAAAAGCTGGCTGTTTCTGCGCACCGACGGGGAGCGGATCATACTTCTGCCGGCGGTCGGAAAGCTGTCCGGGTTTTATCCGGACAGTTGAGCGGCACATGGTAAAAAGTGTGTTATTGTGAAAGTATTTGAACGATGATCAGAATTTCTGGGGCGATAAGAGCGGATTGTGTTTGAGGAGGAACAGGCAAGTGGTAAATCGTTGGAAAATGAACCGGATCGGGTTTGTGAATTTCTGGCTGTACGACGAGGAGGATTTTTCGTTTGTGGACGGCAAGCTTCTTTTGCGCGGGCAGAACGGTTCGGGAAAGTCGATCACGACGCAGAGCTTTATTCCCTTCGTGCTGGACGGGGACCGTACGCCGAGCCGCCTTGATCCGTTTGGCTCGAGTGACCGGAGGATGGAGTACTATTTTCTGGGCGAGGAGGGGAGAGACGAGGCGACCGGATATCTTTTTCTGGAATTTCAAAAGGAGGAGACGGGGGAGTACCGCACGATCGGTATCGGGCAGCGTGCGAAGCGCGGCAAGCCGATGGATTTCTGGGGCTTTGTTCTGCTGGACGGGCGCAGGATCGGCTACGACCTGTGGCTGTACAAAGAGGTTGGGAGCACGAAAATTCCCTACGACAAGCGGGATTTAAAAACGGAGCTTGGAGAGGGAAACCTTTTTACGACGAGCCAGAGCGAGTACAAAAAGCTAGTGAACCAGCACATTTTCGGATTTCGCAAGGCGGAGCAGTACGAGCAGTTTATCCGGCTGCTCGTGAAGGTGCGCGCGCCGAAGCTCTCAAAGGAGTTTAAGCCGACGAAGGTATATGAGATTTTAAACGATTCGCTGCAGACCTTAACCGACGAGGATTTGCGCGCGATGGTCGATGCGATGGAGAAGATGGACGAGATCCAGGACAGCCTCGAGATGTTAAACCGCGCCTTTTCGGACGTGAAGATCATTCGAAATGAATACACGCGCTACAACCAGTATATGCTCGGAAAAAAGGCACAGGCGTATCTGGGAAAAAGGCAGGAGGCCAAAGGGGCGAAGCATCGGCTGGATGAGCAGGAAGCAAAGAGACAGGAAGCGGAGCAGGAGCAGCGCGCGTGCAAAGAGCGGCTTGAGGAGCTCTCGGAGCAGAAGCGGCTTTTTACACGCGAGCGGGACGGCCTGATGGATTCGGACATGGAGGAGATCGACCGCAAGCTCGTGCAGGCCCGGCGCGCAAAGGAAGAAGCTGAGGGGCAGGCGAAGCGCTGGGAGAAAAAAGCGGGGGAATACCGGGAGGCGATCCTGCGGGGTGAGCAGCAGCTCCGGGGCTTAAAAAGCAGTCTGGAAATGAGACAGCAGGAGCTATCCGAGCAAAAGCGGGAGCTGGAGGAGCGACAGGAGCTTTTGCAGTGGGAGCGGCATGGGGAGGCGGTTTCGCTTATCGGCATGGAACGCTATGCGGGAACGGATGAGATCACGAAGGCGCTTGCGATGTATAAGACGCTTATCGACCAGTGCAAACGCACGATCCGACAATACGAGGAGGCGTTAAGGACGTATGACGAGGCGGCGGCCGCCTTTGAGCAGATCAAAAAGCAGAAGCTCTTGCAGGAGCAGCAGCTTGACGCGGCAGACGAGCGAGTGCGCGTTTGCGCGGACGACTGGATCCGGGCTTTGTTTGCGGCAGAAAAGAGCGCGAAGGAGTGGAAGCCTGCGCGGGAGGTATTGACGGGTGCCGAGCAGCAGGTTCGGGCATACGAATCCGTTTCGAATGCCGGGGCCGTGCGGGAGCTTTTGCGTGCGGATTATGAAAGGCAGCGGCAGGTGCTTTTAGACGTGCGAAGCGGGAAGGAGCGCGAGAAAAAGCTCTGCGCCGAAGCACTGCGGGAGATACGCGGGGAGCTTTTGCTTGTAAGGCGGCAGGAGGAGCTAGACCCTAAGCGGGATGCGGGCGCACAGCAGACGAGAGAAGCGTTGCAAAAGGCGGGCATCAAAGCGGTCCCGTTTTATAAGGCCGTGGAATTTGCGCAGGGGCTTCCCGCGGAGGTGTGCGCGCGCATCGAGGCACAGCTTGGTCGGATGGGCGTGCTGGACGCGCTTGTCGTCTCGGATGAGGATCTGCGGCAAATTGAAAAGCGCTGTCCGCAGTTTCTGGACGCGCTGCTCTATGTAAAGAAAAGCGGAAGCTCCCGCTTTTCCTGTCTGAGAGTGAGCGATGAGCTATCCGGCGGGTTAAAAGCAGCCGTCCGGCGTATTTTGAGCAACATATACGAAAAACTTGGGGATGCGGCAGGCATTTACCTCTCCAAAAACGGGATCTTCCGGCAGGGGATTCTGGCGGGACGGGCAGATCAGGAGGGCGAGGCGCAGTTTGTGGGCCAGCTCGCACGAAAACGGCGAAAGGAACAGAAGATCCGGGAGCTGGAGGAAAAGATCGCGGAGCTTGAGGAGGCGGCTGCCCGTGTGGAGGGCGAGCTGATTCACCTCACAGAGCGTCTGGAAGCATTGCAGGAGGAATACGGGAAGCTGCCGGATTTTGCGCGGATCGATGCCGCGCTTGCAGAGAAAACGGCGTGCGCGCTGGAATTGCAGGTGATAAGCGACACGTTTGCGGAGCGTGAAAAAAAGGCGCGCGCGTGCGAGGAGCAGAAAAATAAGCAGTATCAGGTGATGATCCAGCGCTGCAAGGCGCTTCCGTACGGGCGCACGGAGGCGGAATACGAAGAGGTGGGCGAGACGCTTGCAGAGTATCAGGAGATCTGGCAGACGACCAGGGAGTATCTGCTTCGGATCGAGACCGAGCGCAACGGATGTATGATGCAGGAGGAGCGGCTTGAGCAGGACGAGCAGGCGATGGACGACGCGCTTATGGAGCGGCGGCTTTATGTGACGGCGGTAAAGGAGCACGATATAGCGATCCGCCAGTTTGAGGAATTTTTAAACCGCCCGGAAAATATCAAGCGGGCGAATCGTTTGAAGGAGCTGCGCGCGCTGCTGGAGGCCAACGAAAAAGAAACCGACGAGAAAAAGGCTGCTTTTGCGCGGTGGGACGAGCGTCTGCATTCCCTGCTGGAATCGGAGCCGGAGCAAAAACAGCTGCTTGAACGGGCAATTTCCGAGGAGACGCTTCTGCGGGAATATTTTGAGGAGGAGCTTTCCTTAAAGCTCGTGTTTGAGCGGGATTCACAGACGCTGGCGGCGTGCGCACAGAAGGCGGCTGATCTCATTCGCGAGAGTGACCGGAACCGGGAGGCGGGAGACATGCTCCAGTCTCTGTATCAGGTGTACCAGAAATACAACGGCAGTCTGGCAAATTACGGGACGTCGCTGGAGGACTGCTTTGAGACTGCGGACACGGGGAGCGTGGAGGCCGGGGGCGCAAGTATCCTGCGAAAGCGGGTGCGCGTCGTGTCGGTCTGGAACGGAAAAAAGGTGTATCTTGAGGAATTTTATGGTATCTTAAAGGCCGCTATTGACGAGACAGAGCTTTTGATCCAGAGGAAGGACCGGGAATTGTTTGAGGACATTTTGTCACAGACGATCAGTCAGCAGCTCACGGACCGGATCGCGGAGAGCCGCAAATGGGTCGGGGATATGTCAAAGCTTATGCGGGAGATGGACACGTCCATGGGACTTTGCTTTTCGCTGGACTGGAAGCCGCGCACGGCGGAAAACGATGCACAGCTGGATACCGCAGAGCTGGAGCAGATTTTGCTGCGTGATCACGCGCTTTTGACGGTGGAGGACATCGAGAAGGTGGCGTCGCATTTCCGCAGCAAGATCCGCATGGAAAAGCAGCGGCTGGAGGAGAGCGACGGGCTGATCAATTACATGGAACTGGTGCGGGATGCGCTGGATTACCGCAGATGGTTTGAGTTCCGCATGTATTTCAAGCGGGGCGAGGAGGCGAGAAGGCCGCTGACAAACGCTGCGTTTAACCGGTTCAGCGGCGGCGAGAAGGCGATGGCGATGTACGTGCCATTGTTTGCAGCGGTCAACGCGCAGTACAAGAAGGCGGAAAATAAAGACCATCCGCGCATGATTGCGCTGGACGAGGCGTTTGCGGGCGTTGACGATAAAAATATCAGCAGCATGTTCGCGCTTGTGCATAAGCTGGACTTTGACTATATCATGAATTCGCAGTCGCTGTGGGGCTGCTTTGAAACCGTGCGAGGCATCCGCATCGCGGAGCTGCTGCGCCCGATGAACTCGCAGACGGTGACGATTATCCGCTATACGTGGAACGGACGGGAGAGAATGCTGGATGAGCAATAGTGCGGAATGCGCAGATTTTTTCAAAAGTCGGCCGGAATATGAGCGCTGTTTTCTGGCGCTCCGCAAAAAATGGGAATCGTACGGCAGGGCCGCCGGAAGGATTGTGCTTTCCGGTGCCACGGACGGGGAATGCCGCGCCATCGGAGGAATTGTGGGGCGCACCTGGGACGCGGGGACGATCCGCTTTTCTGCCGCGGAGTTTGAGACGGGCCTGCAGCGAACGCGCTTTGCGCCGGTGGCGCTCGGCGAAGTGCTGGCGTGTTATTTTGGGGAAGAGATTTTCACAAACCAGGAGCAGCGGCGGCAGAAGCAGGAAAAAAAGAGTCAGTTATTTGATGAATTGATCGAATTTTTTGAAAAGCAGCCGGGGGAAATGTGCGGTTCAGACTCGGAGGCTGGCTCTGATTTTTCCGGAGAGATTTCTGCGGTGATGCCGGAAACTCTCAGGTACGACGGGAGGCGCTGTGCCGCAGCAAAGCCGGAGGTGGATGGCCGTGGAACGAAGCGAAGTGCCGCAGCGGAATGGCTCAGGTGTGCGGCAGAGACGAAGCGCTATGGATACCACCTGCTCGTGAAGGAGCATGCGCGGGAAGCAGAGAATGCAGGGAGGCTGGCACAGGCAGTCGGCAGGGCGCTGAATGAAATAGCATCGGCTGGGGTGTCTGACGGAAATGCGAACAGATTTGAGACCGAAGAAACAGCGGACAAAGATCGAGGTGAAAGTTTTGCGGTTGAGACGATATCCAAAGGGACAGAGGGTGGTTCTGCGGCTGAGACGAAATTTGGCGGTTCAGGGGATGACTTTGCCGGGTCGGGGATGCCAGACGGGGAGCATGACGGCATCGTGTCTGAAAAAGTGAACGTCGCCGGGCAGCCGCTGGCGGTGCTTGCCGCGAAGATTTCGGGAAACCCGCATTACTTTGACCGGGGGACGGCAGCGGGCCAGCTTTTGGTACATGCGATCTGTTTTTATCAGGGCAGAGCGCTTCCGCAGAGTGCACACGCGTGGCGGGAGCTGATGCTTGGTGTTGGCATTGTGCCGGATGCCCTCTCAAGCAGTGTCCATGCGTTTGGTCTGCGGCTGCGCACGGAGGACGGTTATCATCCGGCATACGAGGCCTTTTGCGCGCGAAGGGAGCCGTGTGTCATCACACTGGAAAACTTGCGTGGCGTCACCGGCGTGGACGTGTGCGGAGACTGTGTCTACGTCGTGGAAAACGAAATGGTGTTTTCCTTTTTGACAGAATGCGCGCGGGAGCGGTCGGTTACGATTCTTTGTACCTCGGGGCAGCCGCGGACGGCCGCGCTGGAATTATTCTCACTGCTTGCCGCGGCACATGTCAGGATATTTTACAGCGGGGACATCGACCCGGAAGGCATCGACATCGCCGACCGGCTGTGGCAGCAGTATATGGATACGGTTTCGATTTGGAGAATGTCTCCGGCAGATTACGGGAAGAGTATGTCTTCGGAGCACATTGATCAGGCACGGCTGGCGAAGCTAAAGCATATCCGGCATCCTGCGCTTTTGGAGACGGCGGCGTGCGTGCGCGAAAAGGGCTGTGCCGGGTACCAGGAAAACCTGCTGGGGGAGCTGGCGGGGGATGTGACAGGCGAAGTGTCCGACTGATTGTGCAGGCGCAGATTGCCGGGTTACTATGGTATGGCCGTTATCATGGAGCTGAAGGTGGCAGATGAGTTTGAGCGGATGGAGCAGGGCTGTGATGCGGCGCTTCTGCAGATCGAGGAGCGAAGCTATGAAGCGGATCTGTACAGGGAAGGATACCGGAAATTTTTGAAGTACGGCGTGTGCTTTTACCGGAAGGAATGTCTGGTGAAGAAGGGGGGACATAATTTATGAGAAATTGCGGAGAAACTTCCTGTAGAAGGAACCGCTTATGGAAGCCGGATATTTTTGTGATCTGTGACAGAAATAAATCGATGACCGAGGCCGCAACGGTGCGCCGGACTGGGTCATTGAGATCGTTTCGCCTTCTACACAGCGAATGGGTTATGATATTCATTCGACTGTCAAACGCCAGCGTTGATCGGGGGAGTGAAAACTTTCCGGTTGCATTGGGTAACAAAATATATTATAGTGAGAATACTGTTTCGATATGACGCAGGAAAGGCTGTCATAAATTGTCAGACAAAAGATGGTTAAGTTTCGGGCATAGTGACCGATATAGTATATAATTGAAAACTGTATCTGGACGGATGCAGTATAATTTAGAAGAAGTTTAGGACGAACTTCATGATTGCATGGACGCAGTAATATGGAATGTTAAGGCTACCCTTGAATCGTGTGGTTCAAGGGTAGCCTTTTGTCTGTTAATTTCAGAGGCTAAGAGGTGTGACAGATGACAATGTTTAAAGGGATTAAGCGGGATTTTTATTGTGAGTAAATATTTGATTTTGGGAATCAACGGAATGGCAGGGCATATGATTGCACAATATTTGTTTGAGCAGGGACATGCAGTCACAGGTTTTGCACGAAGCAAAAGCCTTTCATTTCGTACGATAGCAGGCGATGCCCGGAATGAAGCCGAGGTGAGAAAAGCGATAGAATATGACACCTTTGATGTTGTGATAAATTGTATTGGTGTGTTGAACCGATTGGTCGATGAAAATCTGTCGGACGGTATTTATTTGAATAGTGTCTTTCCTCATTTCCTTTCTAAGTGCCTGGAAAAAAAGAAAACAAAACTGATACATATAAGCACGGATTGCGTATTTGAGGGAAAAAAAGGGCAGTATGCAGAAACAGATGTCACAGATGCTACTTCTTATTATGGAAGATCAAAAGCATTAGGGGAAGTGCTTGATGAAAAAAACCTGACGATCCGAACATCGATTGTAGGACCGGAGCTGAAACAGAAGGGGGTAGGGCTCTTTCACTGGTTTATGAATCAGGATACGGCTGTGAATGGTTATGAAAGGGTAATATGGACGGGAGTTACAACACTGCAATTGGCGAAAGCGATCGAGGCTGACTTGTCAGTGAATCAGACGGGGCTTTATCATCTGGTGAATAATGATGTAATCAGTAAGCATGATTTATTGGGTTTGTTTAATCGATATTGTAGAAAAAATCCGATTGAAATACGAAGTGAGGTGCAGACAATTAGCGATAAATCACTTTGTAATACGCGCAGAGAAGCGCTGCTTGAGGTACCTTCTTATGAACAGATGGTAAAAGAAATGGCTGCATGGATAGAGCGGCATCCCGGCTTATATAGCCGTGGATATGCTGACAGATAAACTTACAGCAAAGAATATTTAAGAAGGATAAATAGAAGAGATGAAGAAGCTAAAAGTTATGACAGTTGTAGGTACGCGCCCGGAGCTGATCCGATTGTCGGAGGTTGTCAAGAAGGCAGATAGGTATTTTGACCATATTTTTGTGCATACGGGCCAAAATTATGACGAACGATTGAACTATATTTTCTATGAGGATTTAGGCATTCGCAAACCGGATTATTATTTAGGCGTTGTAGGAGATAATCTGGGGCAGACTATGGGGAATATTATAGCAAAGTCTTATGAGCTGATGGCGGAATTAAAACCGGATGCACTGCTGATATTAGGGGATACAAACTCAGCATTATCTGCGATTGCAGCAAAACGTTTAAAAGTTCCGATTTTTCACATGGAAGCCGGCAATCGCTGCTTTGATGAAAATCTGCCGGAAGAGACGAACCGCCGGATCGTAGATCACATTTCGGATGTGAATCTTCCGTATACAGAGCATGCACGGAGATATTTAATAGCAGAAGGAGTACGAAGGGAACATATTTATGTGACGGGTTCACCGATGAAGGAAGTGATTCTGGCGCATCAGGCGGAGATCTCTAAAAGCAATGTTTTAGAAAATTTGGGCTTGAAAGCGAAAGGTTATATTGTGCTATCAGCTCATAGAGAAGAGAATATTGATAACGAAGAGCATTTTGCAGGTTTGGTGAAAGCAATCAATGAGATGGCTGAAACGTATCAGATGCCAGTCATTTATTCGCTGCACCCGAGGAGTGCAAAGTTTGTTGAACAACGGAATGTCAAATTTCATTCATTCGTTAAAACCATGCCGCCATTTAATTTTACAGACTACAGTGCGTTGATGAAAAATGCTTATTGTGTGGTCTCTGACAGCGGCACTATGCCGGAGGAGGCAGCAGTCAGTCGTTTTCCGGCTGTTTGTATCCGAACTTCCACAGAGCGGCCGGAAGCATTAGATAGAGGATGTTTTGTGCTTGGAGGAATTACGGCAAAAACTCTTTTGCAATCGGTGAGCATGGCGGTGGAAATGGCTGAGCAGGATGACTATGGGATGCCGGTTGCAGATTATGAGGCAGAAAATGTGTCTTCCACGGTCATTCGATTGATACAAAGTTATACATCAATCATAGATGATAAAATTTGGAGAAAACAAGATGGGATATGAAACAAATAAGACCTGGATGATGTCAGAAAAGAACTGAAGGTGAATACTTTATGAATGATTTTATCTTTAAAAGAAGCTTGTTAGATAAGGTTGTAGAGATTACACCTAAAATTATTGGCGGAGACAGGGATATTTTTATTAAGAGCTATGAACGAAGTATCTTTTCAGAAAATGGAATAGATTTTTTGCCGACAGAAGAATACAAAATTATCGAAGACAAAGGGATATTCCGGGGGATTCATTTTCAGAAAAATATGCCGCAAAAAAGCCTTCTGAGTGTCCTTTCCGGAGAAGCGTATATCGTGGCGGTTGACTTAAATAGAGAATCACCACAATTGGGAAAATATGAAAAATTTTTTTTGAGCGGAGAAGAGGCAAAGTTAATTTTTGTTCCCGAGTGGTACGGAGTGGCGACGATATCTCAAAAAGACGATACAACGATTTCGGTTATGAACAGCGGTCAATATTACGAGAAATATCGTGCGGGAATATGCTATGACGATGCGACATTGAATATACAATGGCCGACAGGGGACTTTCGGGTATCGGAAAAGGATAAGCACTTAATGACGTTTAAAGAATATTTGGGTGAACAGCAGCTTGTGTGAAATACGAAAACGAATGATTTGTTTCAGCAGGAGATTGGAAATATGAAAGTAGTGATATTGGCAGGCGGAAGAGGTTCCAGGTTAAGCGAGGAGACGAATATAAAGCCAAAACCGATGGTGGAGGTTGGAAATTATCCTATATTGTGGCATATCATGAAAATTTACTCCCGTTATGGATATAACGATTTCGTTATATGCTGTGGATATAAAGGAGAAATGATCAAACAATATTTTGCAGACTATTATATGCGGATGTCGGACATAACAGTTAATTTAAGTGATAATTCTGTCAAAATACATCAAAGCGAGGCGGAACCCTGGAATGTCACATTAGCGGATACGGGTTTAAATGCAAACACTGCCGGGCGGATAATGAAAGTCAGGAAATACTTGAATAACGAGCCGTTTATGCTTACATACGGGGACGGAGTGTCGGATGTAGATATAAATAAAGTTGTAGAATTTCACAAGAAAAATAAGAAGATTGCCACAATTACCGCGGCAAAGCCGGCGGGAAGATGGGGGACGATTCAAATATCGGAAGACCAGAATGTGGTTGAAACGTTTCAGGAAAAAAATAAGACAAACGAGGCATGGGTAAACTCGGGCTTTGCCGTATTTGAACAGGACATCTTTCAATATTTAATGAGTGAGAGCGAGCAATTGGAGCGGGAGCCGTATGAGAGACTGGTTGACGCTAAACAGATTGATGCGTATAAACATTATGGTTTTTGGCATGCGATGGATACAGTTAATGACCGGGAGGTGTTAGAAGAGTATTGGAAGACCGGTCATGCGCCATGGAAGGTATGGTAAATTTATAAAATATGTCATGATAGCGGGTGCGGTTGGCATAAAGGAAACTTTTTTGGAATTTTATGCGAATGGTTAGATAAAGGTATATGAAAGAAAAAAATGGATGCACAAGAGAAAATTGTATAGTATGCGGAGCAAAATTGATAAAACCGCCGTTGTATATTTGCCGTAGTATGCCGGGAGTCTCGCAAAACCTTCCCACATCTGAGAATTTAGAACAGGATGTTCCGATAGATTTAAATTTATGTCAATGCAGCGGCTGCGGATTAGTTCAATTTGATTGCGAGCCGGTTTCCTATTATAAAGATTCGACACGCGCCGGAGAACGGTGCGAGGCGCTGATTGGATTGCGACAGAATCAGTATAAACATTTAATAGAGACATATCATCTCCAAAAGAAAAAAATTTTGGAGGTAGGAGCCGGAAAAGGCGGGTTTTTAAAAACCTTAAAGGAAATGGAAGAGTATGGCATTCGGGAGTACGGGATAGAGAACAACCCGGAATTTGTAAGTATTGCACGGGAAAAAGAAGGGGTGAATGTTCAACAAGGCTTCCCGGATACACCGGAAACGAAAATTCCAGGAGCTCCTTTTGATGCATTTGTGTCTTTCGCTTACCCGGCAAGGTTAATTGATCCGAATACGATGCTGCAATGTGTTTTCAATAGTTTAGTTGAGGATGGCGTAGGGCTGATAATGGTGCCAAGCATGGAGCATCTGCTCAGTTCTGAAGGATTTTTTGACATTGTAAGAGACCATATTGCATATTACAGCGAGGATACGCTCCGCTTTTTGCTACAGAAAAACGGGTTTGATGTGTTAGAGCATGGCGAGGTATCTCTGCTGTATATCTATGCTGTTGTGAAAAAACGAAAACCTTACAATATGAAAAAAATCTGGTCGGGTGTCGAGTTTTTAACAGATGAAGTGAGAGCTTTTGTAAAAAAGAAAACTGTGAACGGAAACAAGCTGGCAATCTGGTGTGCAGGCCATTTTGCTTTTACGGTGCTTTCCATATCCGGGGTGGGAGACCAGGTCGCTTACATTATTGACAATGCACCGTATAAGCAGGGGTGTTACTCTCCGGGTTCGCATGTTTTGATCGTAGGAGCAGAGCATTTTAAAAAGGAACCGGTAGAAACAATTTTGATTTTAGGACCAATCTATGTCGATGAAATTGTACAGGAAATTCGTTTAAAATGTTCAAAGGATGTTTCGGTATATACCATGGACAAAAAAGGAATTAGCGGGGCGCTTTGAACCGATAGGATGCAGATTGTTTCCATAAGAGAGGAGATTTTTTGATGCGAATCAAGGTTTCTGATTATATTGTGCAATTTCTGGTAGAAAAAGGAATAAGCCATGTATTTGGATATCCTGGCGGTTCCGTTACGAACCTCATGGATTCCATACATAAAAGAGAAAAGGATATTTCAGCGCATGTAGTTTATCATGAACAGGCAGCGGCGTTTGCAGCATGTGCGTATGCACAGACAACAGGACGGCCGGGGGTTGCCTATGCGACGGGGGGACCCGGAGCAACAAATCTGATTACAGGAATTGGGCATGCATTTTATGATTCTGTTCCGGTTATTTTTTTGACCGGAAATGTGAATGTATATGAGGCGAAAGATGACAGGCGGTTAAGGCAGCGGGCTTTTCAGGAATCAGACATTGTTTCTGTGGTACGTCCGCTGACGAAGTTTTGTGCGTATGTAAAAAGGCCGGAGGAGATCCGCTATTATCTGGAAAAGGCGTATGCAATGGCTACGGAGGGCAGGCCGGGACCGGTCTTGCTGGATTTGCCGATGGATGTACAGCGTGCACAGATTGATATTGGAGAGATGGCAGCGGGCTATACACATATGCCGGAACAGCTATTTGTGGAAAAGGATCAGTTCGCGGAAAAACTAAAAGGACTGCTGTTGGCGGCAGATGCGCCGTGCTTTGTTTTTGGCAATGGAGTCAAAATCTCTCATGCGGCTGATCTGGCACAAAAAGCGGTAGAAAGCTTAAACATCCCATATGTGACAAGCATGATAGCTTTTGATGTATTGGCAGATCATCCATATTATTGCGGTTTTTTAGGGGCATATGGTATGAGGGCGGCTAATTTTGTGGCTGCAAAAAGCGATTTGATTATTGCGATAGGTTCTCGTCTGGACATACGTCAGGTAGGCGCCGTAAGGGAGAATTTTGCAAAAAATGCTGCAATTGTACGTGTTGATATTGACAGCGGGGAATTAACATATCAGGTGCATGAAAGAGAGTATGCTTTTTGTATGACGGCGGAGGCGGCATTACAGACTTTGATAAGTATGGATATTAATAAAGATTATGCACATTGGTTATCCGTATGTAAACAGATCAGGGAAGCGCTGAGCGGTTATGATGACAGGCTGCCAAACGAATATATAAAAAAGATTAGCGGATTAGTCCCGGAGAATACCGTAATTACAACAGATGTGGGACAGAACCAGGTATGGGTTGCACAGTCCTTTGCCTTAAAGAGCGGACAGGAAGTGTTGTTTTCCGGTGGGATGGGCGCTATGGGTCATGCACTCCCGGCGGCAATTGGCGCGTGGTATGGAAGCGGGGGAAAAAGGGTAATTTGTATATGCGGTGACGGGGGATTGCAGATGAATATCCAGGAGCTGCAATTTTTGGTGAGAGAAAAAATCCCGGTAAAAATTATTGTGATAAATAATAATGCACTTGGTATGATACGGCATTTCCAGGAAATGTATTTTGACAGCTGTTATTACCAGACTAATCCGTCGGGAGGTTTTACATCACCTGACTTTGACAAAATTGCCGAAGCTTATGGATTGAGTCACGCAGTGATAAATTCACCGGAAGAAATGGAACGCTGTAATCCTTTGCTTACAGATAATGAGCCGGCTTTGATAGAAATCCGAATTTTTGAGGATACTTATATACTTCCAAAATTAGAATTTGGGAAACCTAACCAGGATCAATGGCCAGAGCTGGACAGGCAATTATACCAGCAATTGCTTGAGCTTAAATGAGTCAGGGAGGATTGGCATGACAGTATCAGAATATATTTTTGATTTTTTACAGAAAAAAGGCGTGGACACGGTATATATGGTTTCCGGCAGTTCCGCGATGTGGCTGACAGATTCTTTATACAAAAATGAAAAATTGCAGGCAGTCTGCACACATCATGAACAGGCGGCAGCTATGGCCGCAGATTTATATGGGCGGAAAAATGGTATACCGGGGGTTGCGATGGTGACGATTGGGCCTGGAGCAACGAATGCTGTAACCGGTGTCGCAGAGGCTTATGTGGACTCCGCGCCGCTTTTTGTTATTTCCGGGCAGGCCAGTTCTAAGCTGCTGAGTTATGAGCAGGAAACAGGTATTCGTCAGCACGGTACACAAAGTTTGAATTTGGAACCGATCGTTTCATCCATTACAAAATATTTTGCGGCAGTCATGTCTCCGGGTGAGATCCGTTATCATATGGAGCGCGCATACTTTGAGGCAATGAACGGCAGACGCGGGCCGGTCTGGATTGATGTTCCAGTAGATATACAGAACAGACAGGTTTCTGAAACGATGACGCCATTTTTCTGTGCAGAAAATGATGCGGATGAGGGCAAAAAAGTATCTGACAAAGAAATGCTGGACGTTGTTGCAAGGATATCTGAAGCAAGGCGGCCGCTGCTTTTGGCCGGTGGCGGGGTCAGCAGAGAAGCGGTTTCGGCTATTACAGAAAAATTACATATTCCGGTAGTAACTTCGCGAATGGGGATTGACCGCATTGTTTCGGATAGTCCGTTTTATGTAGGTCGGATTGGCGCTTACGGGCAGCGGGGCGCTCATTTTGCTGTTCAGCAGGCAGACATGATCGTAATATTGGGGTGTCGGCTTTCCGTATCTTCCATTGGCTATTATCCGGATCGTTTTGGCGTGAATGCCTATAAGATTCAAGTGGATGTGGATCCGGAGGAGCTGAAAAAATCAGATGTCCCGGTGCAAAAAAAGCTCTACATGACAGCGGATGCATTTGTGGACAGGCTTGTCGGGATGGAACGGACGGAGTGCTGCGAGTGGGTTTCCTACTGTGTATCTTTGCGTGACCGTTATCCGGTTGTAATGGATGAATATCGCACTTTGAATCCGTTGAATGCATATTATTTCACGGATATTTTAAGCAAGCTTGCGCCGGAAGAAGCTGCTGTCGTAGTGGACACCGGAAGTGTATGTAATATTGTATCACAGACATGGCAAATTAAGAGTAAACAGAAATATTTTATATCAGGCGGCTTGTCCTGCATGGGATTTTGGGCAGGAGCAATCGGGTGCTGTGAGGATGGAACGGATGTGATCGCTTTGTCGGGAGATGGAAGTGTATCTATGAATGTACAGGAGTTTGCGACGCTGTCTTATTATCATCTTCCGGTCAAATTGTTTGTATATCAAAATAACGGCTATATGCTGATTCGTCATAATCAGCATAATTACATGGATGACCGATTCCTTGGAGTTGGGCCGGAGAGCGGGGTGCAGACGCCGGATTACTGTAAGTTAGCTGCGGCATATGGCATTCCATGTGTACGAATTTCTTATGGAGATGATATAGAAGCAAAAATTATGGATGTGTTGTCTACGGATGGTCCGGTTGTTTGCGAGGTGATGTTGGAACAATTTGGACCGCTGGCACCGCGAATTGCATCGAAAGTGATGCCGGATGGGAGCTTAAAAGCGGCAGAGTTTGATGATCTGGCACCATTCTTAAAAGAAGAAGAGAAGCCGGTAACATTTGAGAGTCAGGTAGATTGAGAATAAATGAAAAAAAATGCTTTATTTCATAATCTGAAATTTTATAAGGGAAAACGGGTGCTTGTGACAGGTCATACAGGGTTTAAAGGTGCGTGGCTGGCACAGGTGCTCTATTATATGGGTGCGAAAGCAACAGGCTATGCGCTGGAGGCGGAAAAAGGCAGCTTGTATGAAAAAATCGACGGCGATGATTTGATACATAATGTAATAGGAGATTTGTCGGACCGGCAGCTTTTGGAAAAGACCATAAAAAATTTCCAGCCGGAAATTGTGATTCATATGGCTGCGTTTGGATTTGTAAAGGAGTGCTTTGATGATCCGGTCAGGGCATATAGAACAAATCTTATGGGAAGCGTAAATTTAATGGAAGCGCTCAGAGACTGTACATCTGTAAAGAGCATTGTGATTGTATCTACAGATAAAGTGTATGATAACAAGGGTGACGGGATGCTCTACAGGGAACAGGATGTTCTGGGAGGAACGGATGCATACTCCTGCAGTAAAATTTGCATGGAATATATGATAAAGGATTATCGACAATCCTATTTTCAGGCCAATGACAGAGCAATTGGCATAGCAGTTGTTCGAGCCAGCAATGTGTTGGCAGGAGGAGATCACGTCAAAACAAGGCTGATTCCATCTATTTTGTCATCTGTAGCAGAAGGAAAGCCTGTCGAATTGCGGAATCCTTCGCAGACTAGACCATGGCAATCTGTTTTGGATGCGCTGAACGGATATTTGAGTGTGGCAAGATTTGTTTATGAGAACCCGAATAAATACTCCGGCGAATGGAACATCGGACCGACGCATGATGGAGTGAGGACGGTACTGTGGGTTTGCGAAAAGATTCGTACTTCTTTTCAGGGGCTGGCTTTCAGAGAAGGAGAGCGTTTTAAGGTCGCGGAATCAGAAACGTTGGGGCTGGATATTTCAAAGGCATTGGAAGAACTGGACTGGGAACCGATCCTGGCTTGCGAAAAAGTGATAGATCAGGTTGTAGAGTTTTTTAAATGCCAGGAAGCCGGGGAATGGGAGCGGGAAATATGTTTACGGCAAATTGCAGAATTTTATGGAGGTTGAAATGAAAAGGGATTGGAAAAATGAAGAAGAGGCGCGGCAGGATATTTTAGGCATGGTTTCGGACTATTATCGTGAATATAAAGAGATAAAAAACGGGTTTAAGCCAAATGACAGGATTCCGTATGCCGGCCGCGTTTTTGATGAAAAAGAAATGTGTAGTCTCACAGAATCGGTGCTTGATTTCTGGCTGACCTCCGGGCGGTTCGTAAATAAATTTGAACAGGAGTTTTCAAAATGGTTGGGAGTGAATTATGTAAGCCTGGTAAATAGCGGTTCATCTGCGAATTTAATTGCCTTTTACGCTCTTACAGCTCCTGAGTTAGGAGAACGGGCAATCAGGCGGGGCGATGAGGTTATTACCGTTGCCGCCGCTTTTCCGACGACTGTAAATCCGATTGTGCAATACGGTGCCGTACCGGTTTTTCTGGATGTCACAATCCCGGAATATAACATTGATGTAAGTCTGCTTGAACAGGCATATTCAGAAAAAACAAAGGCTGTTTTTCTGGCGCATACATTGGGGAATCCCTTTCATTTAAACAAGGTAAAGGAATTCTGCGACAGGCACCATTTATGGTTGGTCGAAGATAATTGTGATGCATTAGGAGGAACTTATACCTACAACGGAAAAGAATGCATGATAGGGACAATCGGAGATATCGGAACGTCCAGTTTTTATCCTCCGCATCATATGACCATGGGTGAGGGCGGCTGTGTTTATACAAATAATTCTCAGTTACATAGACTGATTCGTTCCTTCCGCGATTGGGGGCGTGATTGCATGTGTGAATCCGGGCAGGACAATATGTGCGGGCATCGTTTTGAAGGAAAGTTTGGCGAGCTGCCGGAGGGCTATGACCACAAATTTGTGTATAGTCATTTTGGCTTCAATTTAAAAATAACAGATATGCAGGCGGCAGTGGGGTGTGCGCAGTTAGAAAAATTACCCGAGTTTATTGAGCGCAGACGACAGAACTGGAAACGTCTGAGAGACGGTCTCTTGTGTATGAAAAAATGGCTGATTTTGCCGGAGGCACAGGCACAGAGCAATCCCAGCTGGTTTGGATTTCTAATGACAGTCAGGGAGGGCGTAGATTGTATAGAAACTGTAAAGCATATTGAAGCCAAAGGAATTCAGACGAGAAGACTTTTTGCCGGGAATTTGGTAAAGCATCCCTGTTTTGACGAGATGCGGGAAAAGGGTGAAGGGTATCGAATTGTAGGCAGTCTGGAAAATACGGATTTTATTATGCAAAATTCATTTTGGGTAGGCGTTTACCCGGGAATGGATGATGAAAAAATTGACTATATGGTGGAAGTGATAAAAGAAGCAATTAAATCTCAGGTGTAAGACGGCTATGAAGAAAATAGTAGTTACCGGTGCGACGAGCATGATAGGCAATGCTCTGATTTGCAGCGCATTACAGGACGCAGCTATGCAAAAGATATATGCAGTTATCAGACCCGGAACCAAACGATTAGAAAGATTACCGGATGACTCACGTATTACAGTTGTTGCGTGCGATATCGGAAATTATGAAGACCTTCCGGAGTTGATTTCAGATACCTGTGATATATTTTATCATCTGGCGTGGCCTCGAACAGCAACCTATGATGAAGATTATGAGGATATCCTTTTTAAATGCGAGAATATTCAAACCGTGATGAAAGCAGTGCATGCGGCAGCAATCATGGGATGCGCCAAATTTGTGGGAGCCGGTTCGCAGTCTGAGTATGGAGTGGATCATGTTGGAAGATTATCCCCCGAGACACCATGCAAACCGGTTCGCGCTGACGGAATTATTCATTTGGCGGCGGGAGAGCTTGCACGTATCTTATGTGAAAAAGCTGGTATGAGCTGTATATGGATGAGGATTTTTAGCATATACGGAAAATATGACCGCCCAAATTCAATGGTTCGTTCCACGATTGCAAAACTCAAAAGAGGAGAACATTGTTCCTTTACACAATCTGAACAAAATTGGGATTTTCTGGCAGCGGAAGATGCCGGCAGAGCATTTTATTTAGTCGGAAAAAAGGCATGCGGGAATCATGTCTATTGTCTTGGAAGCGGGGAAAGAAAAATTCTTCGGGAGTATATAGAGATCATTCGGGATGAGGTGGCGCCAAATGCAGAATTGGGTTTTGGGGAGTTGCCATATCCTCCAAATCCTGTTATGGATTTGTGCGCAGACATTACCAAACTGCAGCAGGATACAGGCTGGTATCCGCAAATTGGTTTTAAAGAGGGTGTGCAGATGCTTTGTTCTGCAGATGAAAGCGAATGAGAGGGAATGAAATTGAGAGGACTAAATGGATTACTGCAAGAGATAGATCAATATGTGCAAAACCCTGAGGACGGGCTCCCGGAGGAGATATTCCTGTTTGCAACAGAGATTACGCCGATGGTGAATGTTGATTTACTCATCAGAGATGCAGAGGGAAGCATTCTTCTATCCTGGAGAGATGATCCGTTTTACGGAAAGGGCTGGCATGTCCCCGGAGGAATTCTCAGATTAAAGGAAAATTTTGAAGAGCGAATACAGAAAACGGCGCAAAATGAAATCGGCTGCAGCGTGGAAAGCGCTGACGAGCCGATAGAAGTGGTTCCTATTATTATAAAAGAGATGAAAACAAGGGGGCATTTTATTACGTTTGTATATGAATGCAGGCTCCCGGCCGGATTTGAAATAAGCAATGCGGGAAGGAAAGAAACCGATGCCGGATATTTAAAATGGCATAAAACATGTCCGGATAATATGTTAAGCGTACATCAATTTTACAGGAAATATTTCAGATAAGGGGGAATAATGCAGGGAAGTGTCAATAAAAGTGATGTGTGTATTCTAATACCCACATATAACAGAAACGATGCGGTTGATTACTATTTGAAGAAAAAATTGGATTACTTCAGGAGTATTAAGTTTGATGTTGTTATATATGACAGCAGCAGAAACGATTTAACAAAGAATGTTGTGGAGAAGTA
>CASCGD010000028.1 GCA_949132985.1 uncultured Lachnospiraceae bacterium | reverse complement strand
TTTAATTTGACATTTTTGTGCAGGAGATAGGAACTTTAATTTGCTGGGCGACAATATATTGTGTCCCCCATTGCGGACCAGAGGATTTTAAAGGCGGTTACGCTCCGGGCGAAGGTGACGGGCGCGACTGCAAAGATAAAGGTACAATTTGTCTTAAAGGCGGGAAAGACGAAGGTCACTTTGCGTGCAAAGTCCGACAAAAAGGGCTATTATATGGCGAAGCTTTCCGCTGCACAGTTAAAGAAGCTGGGAAAAAAGGTGGGGACGCTTTCCTTATATATCGGAAACAAAAAGGTTCAGACGATCTCGGAGACCTATAATATCAAAGAGCCAAAGGCGGATCCGTACCTGATCGACGGATTTGAGAATTATTACGGTGTGGATGACCAGTTCACCAGAGCGTGGACGACGAATGCGGACAGCGATTGTAAGGTCACCCTTGCGCCCCAGAAGGAGAAGAAGTCCGGGGGCGACTACGGGCTGAAATTTACTTATGATGAGACAGCAAACGGCTGGGGCGGTGCCACCATTTCCAAAGAAGTGGACTGGTCAGACTGCAATGCGCTGCAGTTTTACACGATACCAGACGGAAACAATCAGAAGATCGTCATCCAGATTACGGCCAACGGAATGACCTACGAGGCTTACCTGAATACATATCCCGAATATCAGGAGAAGGCCGGGACGCCGATTCTTGTGACGATTCCCTTCGCGGAGTTTTGCCAGAGAGACACCGAGGGCAACCCGAAGGGCGGCCTGGTGCAGGATTGCGCAAAAGTTCAGTCCTTTGGCCTGTGGGTCAATGCCATCCCCGATTCCCCTGCGGTTAAGGACGGAAGAGTAGCGGGTACGATCTATTATGACCAGATTACGGCGGTCAGCTCATCCCAGGAGAAGCCGGCATTTGAGCAGCAGTGAGGGTATTTGGGCGGCTGTGCATGTTAGCCTGTGGAGTGAACGGGAAGGCATGTGACATGAAGCCATAGGAAAAACATGATAAACTGAAGCATAGCTGCCGGTGGAAATCTGACCGCATATGCTTCAGTTTTTTAGATGGGAAAATTGCCTTTTATAGACATTTTCGGCGGTATTGTGTTTAATGACAACACTATACTTAAAAGCAAGTTTGATTTTTTGACAGTTAGACAGGTTTCCCATGGAACAGGACAGGAAGATGTTAATTGAATATGATGAAGGCGGCTTGACAAGCAGGATAAACTTGGGTATATTAAAATTAATAAGATAGAATATTCAATTAATTAATAGATAAAAGTTATTTTGGGACGGAGGCATTTTATGGCGAAGGATGTGACGCTGGCGGATATAGCGGCAAGGGTTGGCGTGAGTAATGTTGCTGTATCCAAGGCATTGTCCGGGAAGCCGGGTGTAAGCGATGAGCTTAGAAACAGGATCAGGGATATCGCGAAAGAAATGGGTTATGTGTCAAGCGCGTCGGCAAAGACGGGCGGGACGGGAAATATCGGTGTAATCATTCCGGAAAATTATTACGGGGATGCCATTTCGTTTTACGGACGATTGTATGAGAAGGTGATCCGGGCACTGTTTGAGAATGATTATTACGGGATTCTTGAGCTGCTTACGAAAGAGGATGAGCGGGCGGGCAGTATGCCCAGGGTCATGCAGGATGAAAAGGTGGACGGGCTGATTTTTCTTGGACAGATGGATGAGGCGTATATAAAGAAGATGGTGCAGCAAACGGATCTGCCGGTATTTTTTCTTGACACGTATGTGTCCTCCGTCGAGCTTGACACGGTGGTTTCGAACGGCTATTACGGAATGTATCAGCTGACAAACTATCTGATTGAGCAGGGACACAGGAGCATCGGGTTTGTCGGAAGTGTGGATGCCACAAGCAGCATCGCCGACCGGTACTGGGGTTACAGGCGTTCTCTGAGGGAAAATAAGATTGAATTTCAGAGCGGATGGGAGATACCGGATCGGAATGAAGACGGAAAATCCTTTGAACGACTGGTGTCCGACATCGGAGATTTCGATGCTTACGTGTGCAACAGCGCTTTTACCGCGCTGATTCTCATACGGAATCTTGAGGAGGCGGGGTACCGGGTGCCGGAGGATGTTTCCGTTGTCGGATTTGACGATTTTCTGCCGGCCGGGGCAGATGAACAGCGGATTACTTCTTATAAAGTTGATATGGAGCGCATGGCGCAGCAATGTGTAAAATCTCTGATCAAAAAAATTAAGCACGAAACATATATGGATGGAATTTATATTGTGACCGGAAGGATTGTAAAAAAGCAGACCGTGAAAAACAGAAATTAAGAAGAACGAAAAAGAGCGATGTCGAATCGCTCTTTTTTTGACCCTCGCGGCATTTGTCAAATATGCATGCAAACGTGGCTGTTTTTTTATTGTCCGAGGGAATCAAAAGCGCTCCACGCAGGATGCGCACGCGCGCGAAGAAAAAGTATGCCGTACTGCGGCGGGAAGGAAAGGTGTCATTTCAGCGGCCGACGCAGGCAAAGAATCCTGCAGGAAGGATCTGTTTTTACGCCAGTTACTTAATATTCGTTGTATCAGGCGGTTTCTATAGTAAAAATAGACAAAAACCAAGATGGAAAATTAAATAAAGTGCCGAAAATGGGTTTTTATAGATTAAAATTAATAAAAAAAGTATTAAATTTATGAATACAAAGATGCATAGTTAATTTAACAAGAAACAAGTTAACAAAACAAAAAAGGAGAAGAATCATGAAAAAGAAAGCATTCAAAAAGATGTTGGCAGTTGCGGCATCGGCAGCGATGGTTTTATCGCTTGGCGCATGTGGTTCCGGCGATTCAGGGAGCGAAAATGAATCGGGGGGGAACCGCAGGAGCAGATGGATGTGACCATCGACCAGATCAAGCTGGGAGAGGATTACACTGATATCAAGGCGGATCTGAAATTTCTGACGCACAAGACGGATATTATCGACAGTGTCTTTATGGGCTACATAACAGAGTTCCAAAAGATGTATCCGAATGTCAATATTGAGTACGAGGGAATCACGGATTATGCGAATGACGTTTCCTTAAGACTTACGACCGGCGACTGGGGAGATATCTGTATGGTGCCGACCTCTGTTGATAAGGATGAGCTTGAAAACTTTTTCACAAACTTTGGTACGAAGGATCAGCTTTCCAAACCGAAACCTAAGAGCGTTAAAGATTGAAGAATGGCAGGTGCATCAGATAGCCAACAGCCGGAAAGGTTACTGGAGGACAGCACAGATATTAAGCGTTGCCCTTACCAATAAAATAATAGCCAAGCTGGGCTATATCTCCATGCTTGACTATTATCTAAAAGTATCGTGAAAACTATTGAACCGCTGTATACCGAACGGTACGTACAGTGGTGTGGGAGGTCGGCTGCTCAATTAATGGGTAGCCTCCTACCCGATCGTCACAGTAAAAACCTTCTATGTTACAATCTTTGTTCTTCTATTTTTTGCAGTGGCCGTCCCGCAGAAGCTTTTGCTCCAGGAATTTCAGGGTCGCCTCCAGCAGCCGCATGGTGATGGGATTCTTCTCGTCCCGGTCGAAATCGTGCATATTGTGGGAGGCCACAAACCGCTGGGGCTGGTATTTATTGCAAAGCTCCACAAATTCTGAGTAGGGGACATCCGTGTCGCCGGTGCTGTGGGCGCAAAAGAGCGGACAGGACAGCTTCTCGCAGGTGCGCAGGGTGTAGTCGAGGTAGAAAAATTTTTGCCGCCCGCAGTAGATCAGATCCAGCCATGTCCCGGTCTGTCTTGCATAGACGTAGACGCTGTAATGCGTATTTAAGTCTCCGCCTGCGTGGATCTCGGAGGGAATTGCATGGAGGATTGACTCGTTTACGGACGGGAGAGTACAGTAATAATTGCTGGGAGTCAGAAACCACCCGTCGCAGAGAAAACCGTAGCCGTAGTAGGAAATGAGTCCCGCCGGCTTTTGCGAAAATTTGCCGTATGCGCCCGCCAGCAGGGACAGATAAGCCCCGGCGGAACGTCCCCAGAGAAAATAGGGAAGCGTCATCCCCGTGGCTTCGTCCGTTGTATTCTTGCAGTCCGCTATGTAGAGAGCGGTATTTTCAAGATAATGGTTGACGGAGGCGCAGACGTCCGCAAATATCTGCTCCAGCTTCGCGGCGGGGGCGAGGGGGTAATCGCAGGCGATGACGGGGAAACCGTTTTCTGTCAAAAATTTCAGATGAAGCTCGGGGAGATCCGTTCTCGTCCCGTATAATAATCCGCCGCCGTGGAAATATAAGATACAGGCTTTTGATTTGTGGTCTGTGTCAAAGTATACGGTGGCGGATTTTTCATAGGGTGCGCCGGGAATGGATAGCTCTTTTGTCTGCAGCATGGATAAATCTCCTTTTGGATAATTAAAAAGTGGTTGAAAATATAGGGGAAAGTTCGCGGTAAAAATTTTATTTTTAGTGGTCCGAAGAAGGTGTGAAATCCAGCGAACCATTACAAGTATAACATAACAGATGATAAATTCAAGTAGTAAAAAACGATGAAAATAAGGAAAAATAAACAAAAAACACGGGTGGAATTTGTCTTAAATGCCACTTGAATTTTTTTTATATGTTTGTTATCATCGAAATATGAAAATTGGTTGACCACAACAGCCAAATATATCATTATTTATTAATTTAACATTCTTTTAAGAAAGAGAGGAATTTACAATGAGCTATTTGAACGGACAGATTGGATACCGCGACGAACTGATGGCGACACGCTCGATTGTCAAGAAGGAGAACTGGGTGCTTTTAGAGCCGGACGGACTGGTAAAGAACGCGATCCCCGGCTATGTGAACTGTGACGTGACCATCCTTGGCTCCCCTGCGATGGGTGCATCCTTTGCGGATTATCTGGTAACGGCACATGCGGGAGGCAAAAAGGACGGCATCGGCGGGGACGGCATCGAGACATTTCTGTATGTGATGGAGGGTGCGGTTACGGTGAAGAATGCCGATCAGGAGGCGGAGCTTACACAGGGCGGATACATCTACTCCCCGGAGGATAAACCGGTTTCCTTCGAAAACAAGAGCGGAGCGGATGCGAAGATTTATCTGTACAGACGCAGATATGAGAAGGCAGAGGGCTACCATGCTTATACGGTTGTCGGTAATGCGAACGATCTGGAGTGGATTTCCTATGAAGGAATGGACAATTGCTACATTCAGAATTTCCTTCCTACTGATGATTTTGGATTTGATATGAATATGCATATCTTAAAGTTCCATATCGGCGCTTCCCACGGTTACATTGAGACCCATGTACAGGAGCACGGCATGTTATTCCTGTCCGGAAAGGGGATGTATAAGCTGGACGATACGTGGCTGCCGGTCAAGAAGGGCGATTATGTATTCATGGATGCATACTGCCCTCAGGGCTGCTATGCGGTAGGCGATGCGGGACGCGAGGAGGAGCTGACCTATATTTACTCCAAGGACTGCAACCGAGACGTTGCATTATAGGAGGAGCGCATTTTTTCAGGATGCATCCCGATGATTTGCCCGTGAGAGGAAGGAAGCAAAATGTGAAGCATTTTTTTAGGATGCTTCCTGACGATTTGCCCGTGAGCTATGCGAGCGGTCATTACCTCCATTCTGCAGGCGGGCGTTACTTTAAATAAATATTAGAGAGAAAAGAGATCGATGAACCCGGCAAATAAAAAAGAAAATCTGCGGTTGTTGAGAAACGAGCTAGGGCTGACACAAAAAGAATTTATCGAACGATTTCTCTCCTGCGGGGCAGAAAAGCCGACGATGAGTATCGCGACCTACTCCAATCTGGAGTCGAAAGGCGGGGCGCGGCTTGGTGAAGTGGTTCTTTCTGTGGCGGAGCAGCTTGGCATGGATTCCATGCTGCTTTCCATGCCGCCGGAGGAATTTGCGGAGAGGGTCCGCGCACTGCTGCCGCCTAGTGCGGCCCGCGATACGGAAAGCCAGGGAACGGCAAAAAAAGGGAATATCAACCATCTGGTCAACCGCCTTACCACGTATTTTGCGGAGCAGATGTTTGACCATCGCCTGAAAAAGGGCGACCGGATTGAGCCGGACCGTGTGCTGGCTGAAAAGCTTGGCGTGGGGCGCTCCGCCCTGCGGGAAGCGATGAAGGTTCTGGAGATTCTGGGGATGGTGGATATCAGACCCGGACAGGGAAGCTATATCAGTAACCGTGAGGCCGATTTTTTTATCGTGCCCCTGTCCTGGTCCCTGTTTTTGAACGGGAACCAGATCGACAGTATCGTCGAGGTGCGCAATCTTCTGGAGGTGGAAGCGGCTGGTCTGGCGGCGGAAAACATCACGGAGGAGAACCGGAACCATCTGCATGATATTTCACACCGGCTGCACAGGTCTTATATGGAGAAGGATTTTAAGGGGTTTCTGGATGCGGATCTCGCATTTCATATCTGCATTGCCAAGTGTTCCGGGAATCAGGTGATCTACAGCATGATACAGACCATCAGCAATCTCATGCGGCATGTGAGTAAAAGCGGCATGATGGATGAGAACCAGCTGCAGGACATTTATGAGGAGCATCAGAAAATATATGGCCTGATACTGGCGGGGGATGAAAAAGGCGCGTCCCTTGCTATGGAGGCGCATATGGAAAAATCGCTTGGGCGCTATGATTACAGGTAGTGGAGGGAGCATTTGCCGGCGATATGTTTGAAAATATGTATGAAAACAGGAAGAGGTAGAGCGATGGATTTATTGGAGATTATGAGAAACCGCAGAAGCGTGCGGTCGTACACCGATGAAGCAGTTTCGGAGGAAGCGCTGGATCATATTTTAAAGGCGGGACTCTTGTCTGCGTCCGGAAAGAATTTAAAGCCCTGGGAATTTATTGTGGTAAGGGATAAGGCGGTTCTCGCAAAGCTGTCAAAGAGCAGGGCGGCGGGGGCTGCCATGATTGAGCATGCGGACTGCGCCGTTGTTGTGGCAGGAGATACGGAGAAGACGGATGTGTGGACGGAGGACTGCTCGGTGGCCATGGCGAACATGCATTTGATGGCGGACTGCCTTGGAGTCGGAAGCTGCTGGGTGCAGGGAAGGCTTCGGGAGACCTCGGACGCAAGGCCGACGGAGGACTATATCAGGGAGCTTCTGGGCATCCCGGGGAAATACGCTGTGGAGGCGATTCTGTCGCTTGGAATGACAGCGGAGCATCCTGATGCGCATACTCTGGATGAGCTGCCCATGGAGAAGATTCACAGAGAAAAGTTTTAAATAAACGAGATTACGAGGAGGTAATGAGGGGATTGCCTCCTCATATAATCTCTGAAAAAATAGCCGCGTGGTTTTGGCGTTCGTACAGGTTGCATCGGTCGGCTGGAGGGGAGAAAGAGGGATATGGGATTTCGCGTGAGAGACATGCTGAAGGAGGAAATTTTCAGCGGTGCAAAGCTTTTGGGCGGAAAGGCCGGATTGGACAACGAGATACAGGGAGCAACGATCATCGAGGCTCCGGATATTGTGAGGTTTATCAACGGAGGCGAGGTGCTGCTGACAAGGTTCTATGCATTTCGTGCCTGTGCGATGGATGAGTTTGACTGCTATTTCAGGGAGATTGCGGCAAAAAGGGTGAGCGCGATTGTTTTCAAACGGGGAAATGACGTGGAAAACATTGATGAACGGGTAAACTATATCCTGAACTTTGCAGAAGAGTTCTCTGTTCCGATTCTGGAGGTCGCTTTCGAGCTGGCTTTCCGGGAAATCTTAAAGCCGATTTTGGAACGACTGTTTGATAAAGAAGTAAGACAGCTGAAATATTTCAAGACAACCTATGACAATTTTACAGCGTTATCTTTTTCCTACGGACCGGGGGAGGACAGTGTCCGGCAGATTCTGGATGTTTTGGAAAGGCTTCTCGGCAATCCGGCAGCGATTTTCAACCAGAATATGGATTATCTGGCAGGAACGGAGGGGAGCGTGCAGACGCTGTCTATCTCAGAGCAGGCGGAGGAATATCATCCGCAGTTTTATTCCAACTATACGTATTTGAGGCAGCGCGTACGGTCGGCGGATGCGGATGAGGGGGAATGCGATCAGTATCTGGTAAAATGGAAGATCGCGTACAACAGGGGTATGTATCTGGCGGTGACGGCATCGCGGAATCCTTTCGGGGAAATGGATGAGATTACGGTTGAAAACGCGGTGACAGCCCTCCGGCAGGAGCTGTTTCGCCAGCATACGGTGGCGGAGCTGGAAGAAAAATTTCGCAACGATATCATCACGCAGCTTTTGAATGGAGAGAATCGCTCAAAGCAGGAGCTGGGGCAGGCAGTCAGGCATCTGGGCCTGCCGATGAATGCAAATTACCGGGTATTGATTTTTAAATTGTGGAATGAGGCTGCGGAAGAGTTTGAAAAGCTGGACAAGACATTCGAATACGAGGATCTTTTAAAGGAGGCCATTCTCAGCGAATTTAAGGATGTGAAGGCCAGAGAGGATGCGGACAAGGTGATCGTGATCCAGTTGCTTTCGCCCGGGCAGAACCAGAAGAATTACCGCAGGGAGCTGAAAGCAACGGTGGAGCGGGTTCAGGGAAGAATCAGCCGGAAAAATAAGGAGCTTAAGGTCCGGGCAGGTGTGGGGAAGGAAGTTGAAGGAATCGGCAATATTTCGGAAAGCTTCAGGGAAGCGGGCGACTCCCTGGAGATTGTCCGGGTATTTGAGGATGAGAAAACAGGTCCTTCGCCTTATCTTACGTTTTTTTCCGATATGGGAATATTCAAGCTTTTGTGCAAGACGGACAGTACGCAGGAGCTTTATGAGTATATCCCGGAATCTCTGCAGAAGCTTTTGCACTATAAGAAAAACCAGAGACAGGAGCTGATTCAGACGCTGAACACCTATCTCGACAGAAACCAGAGTCTCACGAAAACCGCGCAGGAGCTGTTTATCCATTACAAAACGGCGGCCTATCGGATTGACCGGATCGCAGCGATCACGGGGATTGATTTTCACAACCCTACGGAGGTGCTTGCCGTCAGAATCGGTCTGATTGTCTATCAAATGATCGTGAATTTGGAAAAATAGCTGTTAAATGAGATGATTTTGTTCAAAAAAGATAAAATTTAACGCTTTTTTTTATCCATTCTATCCGATGTGTGCAGTTCGCTGTTTGTCTATAATGTATATTATAGACAAACAGAAGAGTTAAATCAAAAAAAATATATGCAATTTGACGAGCGTCGGCACGCCGCCCGTCAGATTATGGGCGTGTCAGCGCACGAAAGAGAAAGGCTAAAGAGAATACCGCATAAGGTATCCATCCCCGAGGAATGGCCGATGGCCTGAAACTGTGTCCGTATTTCTTCGGGAGACGGCAGCGTGCACAGGCGGTTGACCGGGAGGCTGAACTGCTCTTCCAGAGCGCAGGCTAAAAACGCCGCGCTGATGTCGATGGTATCGGTCAGATGTTCCCGGATTTCGGTTTTCAGAAAGCCGGTGAGGGGATGCGTGTTTTTGCCGGAAAGAAAAAGGCCTGCCAGAACGCCGCATAAAAAGTCGTCGCCGCTGGGGGTGAGGCCGATGCCAAGACCCAGAAGACGGGAAAGCTCGTGGGCGGCATGCGCATAATTTTTTTCCAGGCAGAGCCGGCTGCTGCGCTGCATATATTTTTTGGCTGCGAGGAGGACAAAAGAGAGATTGTTATCATCCTTTTCAAGAAACAGCGTCGGGAACCCGTCGGTATCGGCGAGGATGAAGGCTTTTCTGATATTGGAGGAAAGGACCGGAAGAAGCGGGGCTTTTGGGGCTTTCGATAATTTCAGGTCATAGCGGTCAGCATCCGCGTAGGTAAAGCAAAAAGAGCGGTTATTTTCCCCAAAAATTGTCACATCATTTTCACCAAAGATGACAGAATCTTGGGCTTTTACGGCCAGCATCTCCATATCCTCAGGCAGGAGGGAGCAGATCAGGCTGATCGGAGAGAGCGGGGAGCCATCTGCCTGCAGGGCCAGTATGTGTTTCCCGTCCGTCAGGTTGATCGTGCGCCGGTACACGGAGTGAACGGCTCCGCGGGTGATGCGGGACAGTGTGTTTTCTGCAAAATACGGTAACTTATTTATCTGATATTTCATAAATGACAGACCTCCCTGATATGCTTTTGGTTTCTGTTTATTTATCATATCAGAAAATAAAAAAAATACAATCAGTGAGTGACAGGAGGTAGTACTATGTATGATGTGTTCATCAAAAACGGAAGGATTGTTACGGCCGATGCCATAACAGAGGGCGGCGTAGCGGTTAAGGACGGAAAAATTGCCGCAGTTCTTGCCGCAGGCGTGGAGGCGGAAGCGGCAAAGGTAATTGACGCAGCCGGAAAGTACATATTCCCCGGAGCGATTGACACGCATGCCCATTTGAACGATCCGGGCTTTGAGTGGCGCGAGGATTATGAGCATGGAACGGCAGCAGCAGCGCTTGGCGGCTATACGACCGTGATCGATATGCCCCTCCAGAATGATCCCTGTATGACGAATGCAAAGGCCTTTGATTTCAAGGAAAACAAGGTTTCTCCGCAGGCATACGTGGATTACTGCTTCTGGGGCGGTCTCACAAGCTATAATTTCGGCGATCTCAAAGATCTGGATGAGAAGGGATGCGTATCCTTTAAGTCCTTTATCGGCCCTGTATCCCCGGACTATGAATCGTTAAATTACGGTCAGGCGCTGGAAGCAATGGATATTATCAAGCAGTTCGACGGGCGTGCGGGCTTCCACTGCGAGGACTACGCAATCATCAAGAATCAGGAAAAGCGGATGAAGGAGGCCGGACGCAATGACTGGAAAGCATTTCTGGAGTCACGTCCGGTGGTGGCGGAGATCGTTGCTACGGATGCGATTATTGAGATTGCAAAGGCGACGGGATGCAAAGCCCATATCTGCCATGTTTCCCACCCGGCAGTGGCGGCAAAGATCAAGGCGGCGCAGGACGAAGGGTACGATATCACGGCCGAGACCTGCACCCATTATCTGACCTTCAGCTGTGAGGACGTCATCGAAAAGGGACCGCTTTATAAGTGTGCGCCGATTCTCCAGCCCAAGGAGGCGGTTGAAGAGATGTGGGAGTATGTGAAGGCGGGGGTATTCAGCGGAATCGCTTCCGATCATTCACCCTGCTCTTATGATGAGAAGCACAACGAGATCCTCGGCAGTAAGATCGAGACGGTATTTGACGTATGGGGCGGCTGTTCCGGTATCCAGAGCGGCTTCCAGGCGGCTTTCAGCGAGGGCGTCGTAAAACGCGGCGTATGTCCTACCGTGCTTGCAAACGCGATGTCCGTACTGCCCGCGAAGGCATTCGGCATCTACGGAAAGAAGGGTGACATCAAGCCGGGCTTTGATGCAGATCTTCTGATCGTTGACCCGGAGAAGGAGTGGGAGATCACCGGGGATTCCCTTCTGTATGTCAACCAGATCTCCGCCTTTGTCGGACTGAAAGGAAAAGGACTCCCGGTGATGACGCTCGTGCGCGGCAATGTGATCGCTGAGGACGGAAAGATCGTTGCAGATAAGGGTGTGGGCGAGCTTGTTAAAAAATTACGCAAGTAAGGAAAAATGCGAAGCATTTTCTTGCATACCTTCCGACGGCGTGCCCGTGAGCTTTGCGGGCGGGCGATACCTTAAAAAAGGAGAGAAAAGAATGAGTATTGTTGATAATAAAAATCTGAATCCGGAGCTGGTAAAGAACGTGGACCCGGATCTGCAGCCGACAAAAAAACGTATTATGGGGACCTTATCTTACGGAGCCAGTTTTATGGGCGGCTGCGTATCTATCGGAACATTTTCCATGGGTGCGGGTCTGATCGGTGCCCTGACAGTGACCCAGGCGGTCCTCGCCATGGTTATCGGCTGTCTCGTGATCGCTATTGCCCTTGCAATTATCGGCGAGTGCGGTCATACATACGGTATTCCGTTTACGGTACAGCTGCGAAGCAGCTTCGGCACCACAGGCGTAAAGATTCCCGGTGTCCTGCGCGGACTGCCGGCGATCGTATGGTTCGGCTTTCAGAGCTGGGTAGGCGCGGGCGCCATCAACAGCTGCATGAAGATTCTGTTCGGCATCGACAACCTGCCGGTGGTATATGCGCTGTTCACGCTCTTGCAGGTGGCACTTGCAATCAAAGGCTTTGAGGGGATCAAATGGCTGGAGAACATTTCCTGCGTATTTATCGTAGCGATCCTGGCTTACATGCTGTATGTGGTTAACACTCAGTTTGCATCGGAGATCGGTGATGTATTTTCTGGAATCGAGGGAACCTGGGGTATGCCGTTCTGGGCTGCAACCACATCCTTCCTTGGTATTTACTCCACGATGATCATCAACGCGTCCGACTACTCCCGGAATGCGACTGACGATATCAGGCCCGTAAAGGCGGCGAGCATCTACACACTGGCAATCCTTCCGGTTACACTGTTCATGGGTCTCATCGGACTTCTTGTAACGGCTGCGACAGGAAACAGCGATCCGGTAGTTGTATTCTCCACCACAATGGGAAGCAAGTTCCTCACGATCGTAACCCTGCTCTTTATTGCGTTCGCACAGGTTACGACAAACGTTTTGAACAACATCGTTCCTCCGGCATATGTACTGATGGAGTCCTTTAAAATGAAATGGTCCCATGCAACCGTGCTTGTAGGCGTGCTCTCCGCATGCGTGATGCCGTGGAGGCTGGTAACGGATGAGTCGGCAGCCGGGCTGAACTTTTTCACACAGTTCTACTCCGCATTCCTTGGGCCGATCTTCGCGGTTATGGCAGTGGATTATTTCATTCTCCGCAAGAAAAAGCTGGATATCAACGACATGTACGACAAACAGGGATGCTTTAAGGGAATTAACTGGGCAGCGGTTATCGCCATCATTTTCGGCTCCGTATGTTCACTGATTATCATGCAGCTCTCCTGGTATGTGAGCCTGGTTCCTACCGGAGTTGCTTATTATCTGCTGATGAAGGTTATGCCGTCATCAAAACCCTTCTGCAAGGGAACGATTTTTGACAGATAAAAAATTTATTTCCGCGGACAATGAGGAAAATAGCCATGTTTACATGGATATTTGACGAATGCCGCGAGAGTCAAATACCCCGCTTAAGCGGCGCTGCAAGCTTTACCCGTTGCTTGCAGCGGGTACTTTGATTGCAGCATATAATAAAATTTATTTAATTTAAGAAATGGAGGAGATATCCATGAAACTTTCAAGAGATGAACTGAAAAGCCTGATGAAAAACAAGATGATGCAGGCAGGTTTGAGGGAGGATCATGCCGAGCAGACGGCGGAGATCCTCACCTGGTCCCATGAGAGGGGATATGCGTCCCACGGCGCGGTGCGCGTGGAGTATTACAGTGAACGTATCGCCAAGGGCGGCATTACCCATGAGCCGAATATCACATGGACACAGACCGGTCCTTGTTCCGCGATTATGGACGGCGACAACGGGATCGGCTACTGGGTGGCTACAAAAGCGACAGAGAAGGCGATTGAGATGGCAAAGGAAAACGGCGTAGCTGTCGTTGGCATGGCCAATATCTCCCACACCGGCTCTATTGGATATTACACGGAGATGTGCGCGAAGGAGGGCCTTGCGGCGATCACCTTCTGCCAGTCAGATCCGATGGCAGTTCCCTACGGCGGAAGCGAGCCGTATTACGGGACCAACCCCATCTCCTTTGCGGCTCCGACTGCGGACGACCGTATCGTCGTATTTGATATGGCCACCACCGTCCAGGCATGGGGAAAGATTCTTGACAAGCGCTCTCAGGGCGCCCAAATCCCGTCAGACTGGGCCGTGGATGTAAACGGCGAGCCGGTTACGGACCCGCATAAGGTAAACGCGCTTACGCCGATTGCAGGCGCAAAGGGCTATGGCCTGATGATGATGGTGGACGTGTTCTCCGGCGTGCTTCTTGGCGTTCCCTTCGGAAAGCATGTCAGCTCCATGTATCACGACTGCTCCAAGGGACGCGAGCTTGGACAGATGATTATTGTTATGGACCCGGAGAAATTCTGCGGTGCGGAGCAGTTTAAGAAAAACATGTCACAGACCTGTGATGAGCTTGGCGAGATGAAGGCTGCTCCGGGTTTTGGAAAGGTATATTATCCGGGCGAGCGTGCCGTTATGAGAAGAGACAAGGCGTATGCATCCGGTGGAATCGAGGTTGTAGATGAGCTTGTTGCGTACCTCAGGGGCGATGCAGTTCATTTTGACAGGTATGATCATAAAAACAGATTTGCAGATTAGGAAGGAGAAGGTATGTTAAAGACAGTCGTTAAAAAGGGAAGCTATCAGGACTCTGTAGTTCTTATGCTTCTGACAAATGAGATTTCTACGATCGAAGGTGTAAAAAAGGTATCCATTATGATGGCAACTCCTGCCAACAAGGACATTTTTAAGCAGAGTGGTCTGGATACGGAAGAGCTTATGAACGCAAGCGCAAACGACATGGTTGTTGTTGCGGATATCGATGATGACAGTTTGCTGGACACCATCATGGAGCAGGTAGAGGCATTCCTCAAGAAGCAGTCTGCTGCAAGCGAGGGGAAGAAGGGCGCGGAGAGTGTGAAGTCCTGGGACAAGGCACTCCGGAAAATGCCGGAGGCAAATCTGGCGGTTATTTCCATCCCGGGCGCATATGCGGCGCTTGAGGCTGACCGCGCGCTGGACGAGGGGCTGAATGTGTTTATGTTCAGCGATAACGTGACCATCGAGGACGAGAAGGCGCTGAAGGAGAAGGCTCATGCAAAAGGGCTTGCGGTTATGGGACCCGACTGCGGTACCGGAATTATCCAGAGTGTGCCGGTGGCGTTTACAAACAACGTTGCACCCGGCTCCATCGGAATCATCGGAGCATCCGGAACAGGTATCCAGGAGCTGACAACGATTATCGACCGGCTGGGCGAGGGCGTGACCAACGCCATCGGTATCGGCGGACGCGACCTGAATGCAAAGATCGGCGGAATTACCATGATGGATATGATCGACGCCATGGAAGATGATGAGACCGTAAAGGTGCTTGTCATTGTCTCCAAGCCGCCTGCAAAGGAAGTAAGGGATATGATCTCAGACCGGCTTTCCGGATTCAGCAAACCGGTGGTTACATTGTTTGTGGGAGAAAAACCGGATTACCATGAAAAAGATTTCTATCACGCATATACGCTGGATGAGGCTGCCCGCCTGGCTGTAGGGCTTGTAAGGGGCGAGGAGGTTCCCGAGGCGACCGTAGATATCGACGAATCTCTTTTCTACAAAGCAGAAGATAAAAAGACCATCAAGGCATATTATTCCGGTGGCACACTTGCGAATGAGGCTGCCATGCTGATCAAAGATGCTATGAACTGTGAAGTGCCTCCGGAGGATATCGAAGGCTACATGCTTCAGCTGGACGGCAATGTGGTAGTCGACCTGGGCGACGATGCCTATACACAGGGCAAGCCGCATCCGATGATCGATCCTGCAAAACGTATCGAGTGCATGCAGGAGGCGGTGGATGACGAGTCCACAGGCGTTGTCCTTCTCGACATTATGCTGGGCTATGGCTCCCATGCCGACATGGCAGGTTCCCTGATCCCGACGATTAAGGAGCTTCAGGCAAAGGCGGACGCAGCCGGAAGAAAGGTATTCTTTATCGCTACCGTATGCGGAACAAGAAGAGATTTCCAGGGATATGACGATGCGGTGAATAAGTTAAAGGATGCGGGCGTTATCGTATGCGAAAATAATAAGCTTGCATGCCGCACGGCGATCCGCGCCATCGGAAGAGATTTCGAGGAGCCGAAAAAGGAGATCCGTGAAAGGAAGGTTGTAGATGTAGAAAAGGCAGCTCCTTCCGACAAGCTGCGCGAGCTTCTCCGTGCAAAGCCCCGCATTATCAACGTGGGTCTCAAGAGCTTTGCAGAGGTTGTGGAGCAGTTCGGATGCGAGGTTGTTCAGTATGACTGGATGCCGCCGGCAGGAGGAAATCTGGAGATGATCAAGATTCTGAATTTCCTGAGAAATTATGAGGGCATCGATGAAAATAACCGTGCGGTGATCGCAAAAGTGGTTGCCAGCCAGCCGGTTCTGAAAGATAACGTGCGCGCGAAGGACGTAATTCCTGAGTTTGCGGAGAACGGCGGCAAGGTCATTCTCCATGCAGGCCCGCCGGTAGATTATAAGAATATGCCGGATCCGATGCAGGGTTCCTGCGTTGGCGCTGTGATGTTCGAGGAGTGGGCTGCTACGGAGGAAGATGCGAGAAAGATGCTGGAGGCAGGGGAGATCAAGTTTATTCCGTGCCATCACTGCAATGCAGTAGGGCCTATGGGCGGTATCACATCCCCGAATATGGCTGTCTTCGTAGTGGAGA
Source organism: uncultured Lachnospiraceae bacterium (assembly GCA_949132985.1). Classification (GTDB taxonomy): domain Bacteria; phylum Bacillota; class Clostridia; order Lachnospirales; family Lachnospiraceae; genus W0P33-017. The sequence goes on along the minus strand of CASCGD010000028.1, from coordinate 15,678 downwards.
ACGAGACCGGAGGAAACCGTGCGTACTGTACGATGAATGAAGGCATCGGTAAGGTGCTGCGCTTTGGCGCTTATGACGAGGAGGTTGTGAACAGGCTCCGCTGGATGAGAGACGTTTTAGGACCTACACTCGGCAAGGCGCTTCGCTCCATGGAGAACGGTCTGGCAATCAATCCGCTGATTGCAAAGGCTGTGGCTATGGGCGATGAGTTCCATCAGAGAAATATTGCCGCATCTCTTGCATTCCTGAAAGAGGTTGCACCGATTGTCACCGCAATGGATATGGAAGAGAAGGACCGCTATGATGTGATCAAGTTCCTGGCTGACACGGACCAGTTCTTCCTGAATATCATGATGGCTACCGGAAAGGCTGTTATGGACGATGCGAGAAAGGATACGGACGGAACGATCGTTACGGCGATGTGCAGGAACGGATATGAGTTCGGTATCCGCATCGCAGGTATGGGAGACGAGTGGTTCACAGGCCCGGTTAACACGCCGCAGGGACTTTACTTTACCGGTTATGACGCAGAGGACGCGTGCCCGGATATGGGTGACAGCGCGATTACGGAAACCTTTGGTGTCGGCGGTATGGCGATGATCGCAGCTCCGGCCGTTACGAGGTTCGTAGGTGCGGGCGGCTATGAGGATGCACTCCGCACGAGCAACGAGATGATGGAGATCTGTATTGACCGGAATCCGAACTTTACGGTTCCGACATGGAATTTCCAGGGCATCTGCCTGGGTATCGACGCAAGGCTTGTGGTGGAGAAGGGAATCACACCGGTCATCAACACCGGCATTGCAAACAAGGTAGCCGGAAGAGGACAGATCGGCGCAGGTACGGTTCATCCGCCCATCGATTGCTTTGAGAAGGCCATCAGGGCTTACGCAGAGAAGCTTGGGTATAAAGGGTAAGCATCATAAGGTAAAAATCATGTGGGGACATGTTTCGGAATAGGAGAAGTTTTATGGGGAAAAAGAAGGTTGTCATTGCTCTGGGCGGAAACGCCCTGGGCAATGACATAGAAGAACAGAAAGCGGCCGTCGCAAAGACAGCGGGCGTAATCGTAGACCTCGCACAGCAGGGGCTGGATATTATCATAACACACGGGAACGGACCGCAGGTGGGCATGATTCAGAGCGCGATGGATAATCTGATCGTCATGCAGAAAAATTATAAGCAGATTCCGCTTCCCACCAGTGTTGCTATGAGCCAGGGCTACATCGGGATCGATCTGCAGAATGCGATCAAATATGAGCTGTTAAACCGCGGTATCGACGGAAAGGTATCGACGATTCTCTCGCAGGTTGAGGTAGACCGGAATGATCCTGCTTTTGAGAATCCCACAAAGCCCATCGGAAGATTTATGACAAAGGAGGAGGCCGAGGAGAACGAGGCCAACGGTATCCGATGCATGGAAGATGCCGGAAGGGGTTACCGGATTGTTGTGGCATCTCCGATGCCAAAGAGAATCCGTGAGCTTGAGACGATCAAGACTCTGGTCCATGCGGGCCACATCGTGATCACCTGCGGCGGCGGCGGAATCCCGGTGGTCAGCGACGACGAAGGCCGGTTGGTAGGCGTGAATGCAGTGATCGACAAGGACAACGCCAGCAGTCTTCTGGCGTCGAAGCTTGACGCGGATCATTTGATTATTCTGACGGCGGTGGAGAAGGTTGCCATCAACTGGGGGAAGGAAAATCAGGAATGGCTTTCCGATCTCACAGTGGAGCAGGCAAAGGAATACATAGCCCAGGATCAGTTCGCGAAAGGGTCGATGCTTCCCAAGGTGGAGGCGGCAATCCGCTTTGCCCAGTCCGGAAAGGATAAGCGTGCCCTGATTACTCTGCTGGACAAGGCAGCGGCAGGAATTGCCGGTGAGACAGGAACCGTGATACACTCGTAGCGGGTGAGGGTTCGTAAGAATATTGGTCTGCCTGCTGTTCACATGCAGGCAGACCATTCGTAGTTGAGAGGAGGAAGGCAAAATGCGAAGCATTTTCTGGAATGCCTTCCGACGAAATGCCCGTGAGTGAAGAGAGCGGGCGGTACTATGAAGGAGGAAGGCAAAATGCGAAGCATTTTCTAGCATGCCTTCCGACGAAATGCCCGTGAGTGAAGAGAGCGGGCGGTACTATGAAGGAGGAAGGCAAAATGCGAAGCATTTTCCAGCATGCCTTCCGACGAAATGCCCGTGAGCGAAGGCGAGCGGGCGGTACTATGAAGGAGGAGGCAATGCCCGTGAGCAAGCGAACGGGCATTCCTCTGGGTTGAGGAGATGGAATATGAATATACCGATAAATCTGTTTACTTGGATAATGGCGTTTCTGCCGATTATCGTACTATTGATTCTGATGATTAAATTCAACTGGGGAGCAACGGAGGCAGCGCCAGTAGGGCTTCTGATCACGATTGTCACGGGGCTTTTCTTCTTTAAAGCGAATATAAGGCTGATCGCGGCGGAGAGTGCAAAGGGCGTCTGGAATGCTCTGGTCATACTGATCATTGTGTGGACGGCGATTCTGATGTACCAGGTCGGGGATGAGGCAAAGGCTTTTTTAGTCATACGCAACGGCATGCGCAAGCTTCTCCCGAATGAGCTGCTTTTGGTTCTTGCCATGGGATGGATTTTTGAAAGCTTTCTCCAGGGTATCACCGGCTTTGGAGTTCCGGTCGCCGTGGGCGCGCCCCTTCTGATCGGTATCGGTGTGAAGCCTTTGTGGGCGGTTATCATTCCGCTTTTAGGCCAGGCGTGGGGAAATACCTTCGGAACCCTGGGCGCAGCGTGGGATTCCCTTGCAATGTCGGCAGGCTTTGCGGCGGGCACGAAGGAATATCTGGTGACGGCTCTCTGGACGTCGGCGTTTATCTGGTTTTGGGTTGCCATCGGCGGGTTCGCGACCTGCTGGTTTTACGGAAAAGGGAAGGCGCTCAAAAAGGGATTTCCTGCAGTGGCGCTCATGGCAGTGATCCAGGGTGGCGGCGAGCTGCTCTTAAGCCAGGTCAATACGACCATCTGCTGTTTTGTCCCGGCATGCGTGTCTCTGATCGTGATCCTTCTGCTGGGCAGGACGAAGCTGTACAATCAGGAGTGGAGCATTGCGGACAGCCCGATCATGAACCGGGAGTTTGAGGAGCAGGCGGATGGCGGCGAACGGCTGCCGGATATGAGTCTGGTGCAGGCGTTTGTTCCGTATTTCCTTCTCTCAGCCCTCACTCTGATCGTGCTCTTGGTGAAGCCAATAAACGCGCTTTTGGGGCAGGTGTCATTCGGATTATCGTTTCCGGAAACCTCGACGGGATACGGCTATGTGAATGCGGCCGTAGAACGCTTCTCGCCCTTTACACCTTTTACCCATGCGAGCATGTTCCTGTTTGTGTCGGCAATCGTGGGACTCATTTACTATAAATCACATGGATGGATCGGGGAAGGCGGTGTGAAGCGGATTTTTGTGAAATCTGTCTCCATGACAATGCCCTCCGGTATCGCGGTAATCGGGTTGGTAATCATGTCAAAAATCATGGACGGAACCGGGCAGACAGTGGTTCTGGCGAATGGCATTGCAAGTGTTATGGGCAAGGTTTATGTCATTCTCGCACCGTTTGTAGGGCTTCTTGGAACCTTTATGACCGGAAGCAATATGAGCTCAAACATTTTATTCGGCGGATTCCAGATGACGACGGCAAACCTGCTGAAGGTGAACGCGTCGGCAATTTTGGGGGCACAGTCAGCCGGAGGAGCCATCGGCAGCGCGGTCAGCCCCAGCAAGATTATTCTCGGAACAACGACGGCGGGTATTCTCGGAAAAGAAGGGGAAGTACTCAAAAAGATCATTGCACTCACAGTACCGGCGACGATTGTCATCGGCGTTATCCTGTATGCGCTGGTAGCGCTTTGACGGGGCAGCAGTCCGGCTTTGGTTCGGGCGTATTGCCGGAGAAAATGGCAGAAAAGCAAAGGAAGGCAAAATGCGAAGCATGTTTTTAAGATGCCTTCCGGAGACTTGTCCGGGAGCGAAGGCGAACGGGCGCCGCATTGGAAGAGGGGAGGCTTGACAAATGGAAATAAATAACGCGGAAAAGAAAAGTTTTTTTAAGACAAAGGCAGGCGGGCTAACGATCGCATTTATTGTCATTATGGTTGCATTCGTGATTATTATGGCGGGTCTTGGCAGCGGAAATGACAGCGTCTGCCTGGTTGGATTTATCATTATGGTGGGTGCGATGCTGTATTCGCCGATCACAACATTTATCATTAAGCCAAAAGGATAGGAGGAATCATTATGGCAATTGAAGCGGTTACAGGCAGAATAGCTACGGATCTGGAAAGTTTGAAGAAATTTACGGCAACGCCGGGAGAGGGTTGTACGAGACTGCCCTTCACCCCGGAGGCAAGAATGGCGGTGAATTATCTGAGCCAGGCCATGAAGGATGCCGGGCTTGAGGTACGGGAGGATGCCGCGGGCAATGTCATCGGTGTACTAAAAGGGACAGACCCGGATGCGCCCTGTGTCATGATGGGTTCGCACTACGATTCCGTGACCAACGGTGGTGATTTTGACGGTATCGCGGGCGCGGTGTGTGCGATTGAGGTTGCAAGGCAGCTGAAGGAAGCGGGAATTACGCCGAAGCGGGATTTTGTGGCAGTCGGTTTCTGTGATGAGGAGGGCCTTCGCTTTGGAACGGGATATTTCGGCTCCGGTGCGATGCTTGGCAACAGGGATGTGGAATACTGCAAGGGCTTTGCGGACACGAACGGCGTTACGATTTATGACGCGATGAAGGAATATGGGCTGGACCCGGAAAAGATTGAGGAGGCAAAATGGGACGTCTCCAAAATCGGGCAGTTTTTGGAGCTGCATATTGAGCAGGGACCGGTTCTTGATGCGGAGAATATCGAGCTTGGTCTTGTGGACTGTATCGTCGGCATTCAGCGGTATATGGTAACCGTTCACGGAAGAGCGGACCATGCGGGGACGACGCCGATGGATATGCGCATGGACGCGGTGGACGCGGCGACAAAGGTTATTTCAAAGATCCCCGACTGGGCCAGAGAGAAGGCGGACGGAACGGTTGCAACCACAGGATTTATCCGCACCACGCCGGGCGGAATGAATATTGTTGCGGAGAAAGTGGAGTTTACTGTAGATATCCGTTCGAAAAACAACGATAACATCAATGATATCGCAAACCGGATCCGTGCCGCTTTAGACCGTGAAGTAAAAGAGATGGGCGGCAGCTATGAGATCGATACGAAGCTGGTGATCACGCCGGTATGGCTGTCGGAGGAGATGCTTGATGCCATGGAGGAGAGCTGTAAGGCAAACGGCTACAGCTACAAGAAGCTGCCAAGCGGTGCAGGGCATGATGCGCTTGAGATCGGACAGGTGATCCCCACCGTCATGCTGTTTGTGCCCAGTAAGGACGGAAGAAGCCACTGTCCGGTGGAATTTACCAAATACAGTGATTTTGCAAAGGCATCTGTGATTATGACGGAGCTTGCAAAGGGACTTCTTGTAAAATAAGACTGATTTGAGAAAACTTTAGAAAAACGGAGCGGACCATGACAGAAGCAGATCCGGCGGGCAGAAAGAATGTTCTGATGTCCCGGAAACAGATCCATACTTATTACGGAAAGTATACGGAGCAGTTGGACTGTATTTTGTCATGGCCGTTGCTTTATATCGAAATCGGGCAGAGCATATCATAGAATTGTAAAGGAGTGAAACGCATTATGAAACTGAAATTTTTAGAGCCGTTGGGAATCCCGCAGGAGCAGCTGAAAGAAATGGTGGACCGTACGTTAGGAGATCGGGTAGATGCGGTATATTATGACACCAGAGAGGAGGATGAGGCCACACTGATTGAACGGAGCAGAGACGCGGACTGTGTGGTGCTCTCCAATTTTAAATACGGGCGGGAGGTCATCTCCCAGTGCCCGAATCTGAAAATGATCTGCGTGGCCTTTACCGGAGTGGATCATGTGGATGTGGATTACTGTCGGGAGCGGGGAATTACCGTGTGCAACTGTGCCGGGTATTCTACGGTGGCAGTGGCGGATCTGGTGTTTGCGTTTGCGATTGATCTGGCGCGGAATGTCATTGCATGCGACCGGGCCGTGCGGGAAGGTGGAACCAAAAACGGGCTGGTAGGATATGAGCTGGAAGGCAAAAAGTTCGGTGTGATCGGAGCAGGCGCCATCGGAAGGCGCGTGATGGGCATCGCCCAGGCCTTCGGCTGTCAGGTGTATGCTTTCAGCCGGACAAAAAAGGAGATTGAGGGAGTAAATTTTGTGTCTCTCGATGAGCTTTTGGGGACCTGTGATATCGTTTCGCTTCATGTGCCGTTAAATGATGCAACTCGGGGAATGATCGGGGAAAAAGAGCTGGCGAAGATGAAAAAAGAAGCGTTTCTGATCAATACGGCCCGAGGTCCGGTGGTGGACAGCGGGGCTTTGGCGGAGGCGTTGAAAAACGGTGTGATCGCCGGCGCCGCAACCGATGTGTTTGAGATGGAGCCTCCGGTGCCTGCCGATCATGTGCTTTTTGACTGTCCAAACCTGATTGCCACGCCGCACGTGGCTTTTGCGTCCGCGCAGGCATTTGAAAAGAGAGCGGTGATCGTCTGCGACAATATCGAAAAGTGGATGGACGGTACACCCCAGAACGTGATTTAGCATGAAACGGTTGTTTTTCGACGACCTGCCCGAGCGCGAAGCGAACGGGCGTCACACTAAAAAGAGGAGTGAAGGCAAATGAGTAGATTAGAGATTGACTCTCCGAGCAAAGCGGATATCGTGGTCGAAGGTCTTTACAAGGATCTGGAACGGCGGATCGAATCAAGCCCCCCGGGGCTTTGTCCGGTGGATCTGGCAAGGTCATTTTTGGAGCTGTGCCATGCACAGACCTGTGGGAAATGTGTTCCCTGCCGTATTGGGCTTGGCCAGCTGAATCATCTCATAAAGGATGTACTCGACGGAAAAGCGACGATGAAGACGCTGGATATCATGGAGGAGACGGCTGTATCTATTATGGAGTCCGCGGATTGCGCCATCGGCTATGAGGCTGCGCACATGGTATACAAAGGGCTCATCGGATACAGGGACGACTATATCGAGCACATTGAAAGAGGCCGCTGTATCTGTACATACAGTCAGCCGGTGCCCTGTGTTTCGCTTTGTCCGGCGCGTGTGGATATCCCCGGTTACATTGCACTTGTAAGCGAGGGAAGGTATCAGGATGCGATCCGGCTGATACGCAAGGATAATCCGTTTCCCACGACCTGCGGTTTTATCTGCGAGCACCCCTGCGAGGCAAGATGCAGAAGGAATATGGTGGACGATGCGGTCAATATCCGCGGTCTGAAACGTGTGGCGGCGGATTTTGCAGGCGAGGTAGATCCTCCGGCATGCGCCGAGCGCACGGGAAAGAAAATCGCGGTGCTGGGCGGCGGTCCGTGCGGTTTAAGCGCGGCTTATTATTTACAGCTCATGGGACACCAGACGTGCGTCTATGAGATGCTCTCGGAGCTGGGCGGAATGCTGCGCTACGGCATTCCCAATTATCGTCTGCCAAAGGACAGGCTGGATGAGGATATCAATTGCATTCTCAAGACGGGCGTGGAAGTGAAGTACAATGTAAAGGTCGGAACAGACATAACGATTCAGGAGCTTCAAAAGGAATATGACGCTCTGCTGATCGCTGTCGGTGCAAGCACGGACAAAAAGCTGGGCTTAGAAGGAGAGGATGCAGAGGGTGTGTTATCTGCGGTGGAAATTTTAAGGGCAGTGGAAATGAAGCAGAGCATGGATCTGACCGGCAAGGAGGTCGTTGTCATCGGAGGCGGCAATGTGTCCATGGATGCTGTGCGCACGGCAAAGCGACTCGGGGCAAAGAAGGTAAGCATTGTATATCGCAGAAGAATTGCGGATATGACTGCGCTCTACGACGAGATTGAGGGAGCTGTCGCAGAGGGAATCGAGATGCAGACGCTGAAAGCACCGGCATCCATCGAGGTGGATGAGAATAACCACGTAAAAGGCATTTATGTAACGCCGCAGATGGTGAGTGCAATCCGCGACGGACGGGCAAGCATCAAGGCCTCGGGGGAAGCAGATCTCTTTATACCCTGCGATATACTGATCATTGCAATCGGACAGAATATTGAGACAAAGCATTTTGAGGAGGCCGGAGTTCCTGTCGTGTGGGGCAAGATAGCCACCACGAGCACCGGCGCTTTTGAGAATATGCCCGGCGTATTTGCCGGCGGAGACAGTGCCAGCGGCCCTGCGACCGTAATTAAGGCCATTGCCGCGGCAAAGGTCGTGGCGGCAAATATCGATGAATACCTGGGCTACCACCATGTGATCCAGAGCGACGTGGAGGTTCCGATACCGAATATCGACGACCGGACGCCCTGCGGCCGGGTGAACCTCACGGAGCGGGAAGCAGGGATCAGAGTCTGTGATTTTGACGGCGTGGAAAATTGCATGACGGAAAAAGAGGCGAAACAGGAAGCAGGCAGATGTCTGCGGTGCGATCATTTTGGATACGGAATATTTAAAGGAGGCAGAGAAAAATTATGGTAAATCTTACAATAAATGGAAAAAAGATTTCGGTAAAAGAAAATACCACAATTATGGAAGCCGCCGACCAGAATGGGATCAGCATCCCGAGCCTTTGCTATCTGAAAGGGATCAACGAGATTGCGGCCTGCCGCGTGTGCGTTGTGGAGCTGGAAGGAAAGGAACGCCTGATCACCGCCTGCAACAACGTGGCGGAGGAGGGGATGGTCGTCTATACAAACAGTCCGAAGGTCAGAAAAGACCGGAGAAATACGGTAGAGCTGATTCTCTCCCAGCATGACTGTCTGTGTGTGACCTGTACGAGAAGCGGTAACTGCAGCCTCCAGAAGATTGCCAATGATCTGGACATACTGGAGATTCCGTTTAAAAAGGAGCTGGAGCATCAGCCGTGGAATCCGGATTTTCCGCTGCTGCGTGACTCGGCAAAATGTATCAAGTGTATGCGTTGTATTCAGGTCTGCGACAAGGTTCAGGGACTGAATATATGGGATCTGGAAGGGACCGGGTCACGGACCACCGTGAATGTGGCAGGGCATAGAACCATTGAGGAAGCGGACTGCTCTCTCTGCGGGCAGTGCATCACCCACTGTCCGGTGGGGGCGCTGAAAGGACGCAACGATACACAGAAGGTGTGGAAAGCCATCGAGGATAAAGAAACGATTGTCGTTGCACAGGTGGCGCCGGCGGTGCGCGTGGCATGGGGCGAGCAGATTGGACTGGCGCCGGAGGAGGCTACGGTAGGAAAAATTATGGATGCGCTGAAAAAGATCGGCGTTGACTATGTATTCGACACGACATTTTCCGCCGACCTTACGATTATGGAGGAGGGACACGAGTTTGTGCAGCGCTTTACGGCAGGGGAGCTTGAGAAGCGCCCGATGTTTACCTCTTGCTGTCCGGGATGGGTCCGTTTTGTTAAGAGCCAGTTCCCGCATCTTGTAAAGTACCTCTCCACGGCAAAGTCGCCGCAGCAGATGTTCGGCGCGGTTATGAAAACTTATTTTGCGCAGAAGCTGGGTGTAAGCCCGGAAAAGATCTGCACCGTATCGGTTATGCCCTGTGTGGCGAAGAAGGCAGAGCGCGAGATGGAGCTGTTCTATGAAGAATATGCGGGTCACGATGTGGATGTGGTCATTACCACCAGGGAGCTTATACGGATGATCAGCTCCGCGCATATCCGCCCGGAGACGCTCGAGGATATCGAGAGTGACCGGCCCATGAAGGAAGGTACCGGAGCGGGCGTGATCTTTGGGGCGACCGGCGGTGTTATGGAGGCAGCGCTTCGAAGCGCATACTACATTATCAAAAAAGAGAATCCTCCGGCAGATGCCTTCAAGGCGGTGAGGAGCAAAGGATTCAACGAGAACCAGGGCGTGCAGGAGGCTGAGTTTGCCATCGATGATATCACGGTGCGCACGGCGGTAGTCAGCGGCCTTGGAAACACAAGGGCACTCCTGAATAAGATTGAGGCAGGAGAGGCTCATTATGATTTTGTGGAGGTTATGGCCTGCCCGGGCGGCTGCGTTGGAGGAGGCGGCCAGCCGATCCATGACGGCGAGGAGTGGGCGTTTAAGCGCGGCAGGGGGCTCTACGACCTTGACGAGCACATGGAGCTTCGATTCTCCCATGAAAATGCGGATATTCTTCAGATGTACGGGGAGTTTTTCGGGGAACCCACTTCACACAAGGCGCATATGCTTTTACATACGGAGCATGTGAAGTAGTTGTAACGGTGAAGCCGCAGGCTGAACGCTCAGAAGTAATTCGGGGAACCCGCTGTATGGCGCAGACGGTTGTGGCTGATTTTTAATGATTTTCAGGGGCAGGTGCGATTCATGATCACACCTGCCCTGCTGATATGCCAGGCAGCCGTGTTTACACGGCCGTCCATCCGCCGTCAATATAAATCGTCTGTCCTGTTGTATAGGAACTGTTTTCTGAGGCAAACAGCAATAATTGTCCGCACAGCTCATCGATTTTTCCGGGTCTTCTAATCGGACATCTGTTGCGGAGTTCTTCTAATACCTCGTCATTGAACTGCATCATTTCTGACGGAAATTCTCCGGGCCCTATGGCATTTACGGTAATATGATATTGCGCCCACTCCTGGGCCAGTGATCTTGTGAAATTAGGAACGGCGCCTTTTGTTGTATTATACGCAAGAATAGGATGCCGGAATGCTGCAATATGGCCATACGTGGATGCTGTGTTAATAATTCGGCCATATCGGTTTTGAATCATATTTTTTGCACATTCCCTTGCCATGAGAAAATAACCGGTCGTACTGACGTCTACGACTTTCTGCCATTGTTCCAGTGAAAGCTCAACCGTCGGATCAGGTAACCCGAATGATTCTCGAATATATTTATCATCGAAAGGAATTATTATACCTGTTGATATCCCAGAAAAATAAAATCGGTTTCTGGGAAAAAATAAATCAGAAAATCATGTATCTTTTCAAAATTAAGACCTTGCAGAACTATCAATTACCCAAACATATGGATGAAAATGAATTTAATGATATGATTCTGTTTTACTCGGCAGGGTTCTATGCTATCTATAAGAAATGGCTGTTCCATAACTGCTGCGAAGATATTGATACGGTTGCGGAGAGAATTACTTTATATCCGCAAACAGCTTTTGATCATATTCTGATCAAAAAAGGCGAGGGCTGGGAAGATGATGAAAGGAGAAATTAATATAAATTAATATTGACTTAAATAGGACAAAAAAGTATACTTAATTTAATCTATCTTATGAATCATAAAGCTGAAAGAGGAAGGAGTATACGACGATGGGTTTCATGAAGGTTTACGAACAGTGGTGCAGTGATCCTTATTTTGATGAGGACACAAGGACGGAGCTTTTAGCGCTGGCGGGACAGGAGGCGGAGATCGAGGACCGTTTTTACCGGCAGCTTGAGTTTGGGACAGGCGGCCTGCGGGGGGTGATCGGTGCAGGGACGAACCGGATGAATATTTATACCGTGCGCCAGGCGACGCAGGGGCTGGAAAATTATATGATCTCCTGCGGCGGGCAGGAAAAGGGCGTTGCGATTGCCTATGACTCCAGGAATATGTCGCCGGAATTTTCTGAGGAGGCGGCGCTGTGCTTAAACGCAAACGGAATCAAAACTTATTTCAGGGAGGGGCTGGCGACACGGACTTTAAAAGGCGTAGACGGAGTGAACCAGATCCGAAAAATGATGAAGGATGCGCGCGAAAACCCTCCGAAAATGCTTGGCGGCAGCAGGGTGCTGGCGGTGCGTGACTATAAAAGGGATATGCGGACAGATCTGGTAACAGGGCAGGTGACATCCACCGGACTTCCGGAGTCGGATGTTTTGTATTACGAGCTGGAAGATGAAGCCTGGTGTTGTGTCCGCGCGTCAGGAACCGAGCCGAAGATGAAATATTATTTTGGGGTGAAGGGGACGTCGCTGGAGGATGCCGAAAGAAAGCTGGAAGCCTTGAAGGAGGATATGGTTTCCGGCTGATCAGCCGTGCCGGAGGGCTTGGCTGGATGGCTGGCGGCCGAGCAATGTATTATATTTGTTTTTAGATGTTGAGGCATGGACAAAATTTTGAGGAAGCCTGGCTTTAGTGATTGGTCTTCAACCAGATTATCAAAGGGAAGGACGGTGATGAAAATGAAAGGAAGATACAAGGATATGTAGGTGCAGAGTAAGTCGGAGCAAGTGAGATACATTAATTAAGCAAAGGAAAGGAGAGAACATATGAGCGATTTGAGTGCATTATTAGGTGTTAATTTTTCACTATTCGGAACAAATCTTCACGCAGCATATGAAAAGAACGGAGCCGATGGAGATGCTGTACTCCTGATTCCATCTGAACAGACAGCGGACAACGGTGTTCATACCAATCCTGTTCAATCAGGAGCGGTGCAACATGATTATAGAGTTTTCGGAGGATTCACCTGATGGAAAGATTTTATCGATTGCACCAGTTAAGACCAGCAAACGGGAATATGAAATCAAAGAAGGAGATGTCATCACTGCACGTTATCCTTTCGAGCAGACGGGAGAAGTGAATCGAACAGAAGAAATGCAGCAAAGGCTCTACGATAACAGCTACTATCGCGGCGAAGACATTATTATCAACAGCATCGAGAACGGAGATGCCGAGTTAGAGCAGATTACCATAGATAACAGCAACTGCCTGTATGGGTTTATGATACAGGATAACAAACAGAAGCTTTATTACACGGAAGTTGTGGGAAGATAAGGCAAACATGAATATTGCCATTAGATGATGGAAAGGATATGTCAAGGTTAGAATGGACAGGGCAGCTCCTTTTCCATGCATATTGATACTGCGTTCACTTATCTGGGAAGAAGATATGAATGCATAATCTGTTGTTTTCGTAGGTTGCGGATATAGTTCCTTTCATTTGTTCAACAAGTGTTTTAGAAATTGTCAATCCCAAACCTGTTGATTTTCTGGCAGCTTCTACAGTATAAAAACGGTCAAACAATCTTCCCACTTGTATCTCGTCTAATTCAGAAGCCATATTAGAAAAGGCAATCGCCCCCTTTTCTGACAGAACAATTTTCAAATCTCCATCACTGTATTTTATGGCATTGCTTATCAGATTGGAAAATACACGGGATAATGCAGAACGGTCAAGCATCCGCACGATTTTTGTTTCGGATATTTGTATCTCTGGCACGATATTTCGTTTGGTTAAAACCGTATAAAATGCTGCAATACTCTCTTCCAATACCGTATTGATAACTACCTGTTCCGTGGTTATATTGTTTTTTGCTGAAATGATAACAGAGTACTTAAAAAGTTCCTCTGAAAGCTGTTTCAAAATATCCACACGGTCTTTCATAATTTCGATATACCTATTTACAGTGGCAGACTTTTCTTCCTGCTCTAACAATTCCAAGTAACCGCAGATCGCAGTAAGCGGTGTCCGTAAATCATGTGAAATATTTGTAACTGCATTTTTTAACTCCAAATCGCCTTGCTGAAATCGACGCCGTTCTGTACGGAGTTTGCGAAGCTGTCCGTTGACAGTATTCGCCAAACGACACACATTCTTATCGCTGCTGGAAATATCAATCAAAACATTCGTATCGGTTATGAGCCTATCGACAATGGCGGTTTCAATTTCCTTTACGGACTTTTGTAACATATGCATTTTTACGAATAAGGCAATGATAATCGCGATCAAAATGCCGATAGATACCCATAACCATACTTCCATAACATACTCCTTATTTTAAATCCTTTTTCTTAAAACAAAGTAAGCCTATGCCTGTGGTTAATAAAATAATGATAAACGAATAGAGCGGTAACAACGGCAGATTGGCAGCTTCCAATGACATACATTGAATTACCTGTCCGCCGGGAATAAAATCGTAAACAAACTGAACTATTTTCCGTTCTCCCTCATTCAGATAATGCGGATTTGGTATTTCTTTATATTCTTGTCCGTTTTCACTCATAATCAGACTCATATTCATTTCAGGTTCATTTAACATTTTATTTAATTGTCCTCCCACAAATAGGAGCAAAAAGGCTAAAAGAATACATATAACAGCAGTTATCGCCTTGCTATGATTTAACATCGAAATCAGAGTATAAATAGACGAAAATGCAATGGCAAGCAGAAATGCTGTCAATATAAATAATACAGCTGTTTTTGCAGTCATAATAAAAAAGCCAAGCAGAGGAATACCTATACAAAGATAAGGAACAAAGAATGCGATACACATAATAAGGCTCACAACCATACAAGCAACAAAATTTGCCAAATAAATGGAGTTTCGATTTTGCCCAACGATTACTTTGTTTCGGATAGTACCATCGCTGTATTCTGTACCAATAAATAGGCTGCAAAATACCGCCATTATAATGCCAATAAACAAGACACATCCCAAAAATGCATGATCGATCGGATTGATTGTGCCTGTCTGTTTCATATCCATGTATCGCATCACAGGGAAAAATATGCCCGCTGCAAACATAAAAGCTAAGCCAATCCAAAAAACTTTGTCCTGTTTTAAACGCAAAAAATTTGCGGATAGCACTTTAGTCATTCTCTTTCCCTCCTACCAACCCAACATAATAGCTTTCCAGACTTTCATCCCGTTCCTGCATGGAAATCACTTCACAATTTTCTTTTGCTAAAGCGAGTGTTAATTTGGAAACATTGATTCTGGCATACACATCAGCTGCTTTATCAGAAACGATGGTGTATTCAACATTCATTCCGTCTAACACAAGAGAGAGTGCTCGGGTATTCGTCACTTCAAGACGAATACACTTGCGGCAGGCCCTATCCAGCTCTTCGGCACTGATTTCTTTTACAATCTGCCCTTTATCAAGAAAGCCATAATGCGTTGCAAGTCTGGATAATTCGTCAAGGATATGGCTGGAAATTAATACGGTAATCTGCTGTTCCCGATTAAGTTTTAAAATTAACTCCCTCATTTCGATTATTCCCTGTGGGTCAAGACCATTGACAGGCTCGTCCAAAACCAGAAAATCAGGGTCACCGACTAATGCGATAGCAATACCCAATCGTTGCCGCATACCAAGAGAGAAATTTTTGGCTTTCTTCTTTCCTGTATTCTCCAATCGAACCAGTTTTAAAATATCCGCCAATCCATCGTAAGATGGAAGTCCCAGAACACGATACTGCTGTTTCAAATTGTCCTCAGCTGTCATGTCAAGATAAATCGAGGGTGTTTCCACAACAGCCCCCATCCGTCTGCGTGCTTTTAAAATCTCCTTATCTGTGCTTTTTGTTCCATATAGCGTGTATTCGCCAGATGTAGGCTCTTGCAAGCCGCAAATCAGACGGATAAGTGTTGTCTTGCCAGCACCATTTTTCCCTACAAAGCCATAGATTGCTCCTTTGGGAACATTCATAGACAGTCCGTTTAATGCCTTGTAATCTTTGTATTTTTTACACAAAGCATTTGTTTTAAGAACGTAATCCATAAAAGCGTAACCTCCTTGTTTCGTGTACTGGCATGATATCTGTAATTGGTAAAGAAAACAGTAAAGAGAACGGTAAAGAAATCGTAAAGATTTAATCCGCCTTCATTTTAAAGCCAA
>CASCGD010000027.1 GCA_949132985.1 uncultured Lachnospiraceae bacterium | reverse complement strand
TCCCTTTTATCTGAACGGAAAGCCGGAAGAAGAGAGTGAAGCATATGAGACAATGGACAACGACGTCACTGAACAGATATGAGACCGACCCGCGGGGCAGGGAAGAGCTTCTGCAGGAAATCGCGGAGCTGGCAGCTTCCTATGTGCCGGAATGGCAGTTTGACACGGAGCGGCCGGACATCGGCTCGGTGCTCGCGCTCCTGTTTGCGGACCAGCTCCAGGAAAATTTAAAGCGCTACAATCTGACGTTGGAGCAGGATTATGTGGAGCTGATCAACATGCTCGGCATTTCCTTAAAGCCCGCGGCGCCGGCGCACTCCCTCGTGCAGTTCTCCTTAGTGGGGGACACGATTCCGGGCGTGCAGCTAAAAGGTCAGACAAAGCTGCTCGCGAACACGCAGGATGATGAGCAGATCGTCTTTGAGACGGCGCACGGCATTTATGTGACCCGTGCGAAGCTTGTGGCGGCATTTCTGACGCAGAAGGGCTGCGGCAGCATCCGGCCCCTGATCGGCAGCTTTCCGCTGTGCCGCTATGTGGACGACGCCGCGCCGCAGGAGCAGACAGAAGGCTTCGGCTATCCGTTCACGCTCTTTGACGTACAGGGGAGCAGGTACGGACTCTTCGGGCTGCTTATGTACCATCCGTATTTATTTGATGTGGAAAATAATGATATCCTGATGGAGACGGACGGCGGTGAAGCGCTCTTTGATGCGCTTTTTGACGGGTCGATCGAGCTGTGTTACTACGCACAGGACGGGTTTGTTCCGGTGGAGGAGTGGAGCAGGAAAAGCGATTCCTGCCTTGCGTTTCAAAAATCGCTGCCGTGCCGGAAGGTGACGGAGGAGAAGCAGGAATATTCGCTGCTTTTGCTGCGCAGCACAAAGCCTGTCACCGCCGGACTCATGGTGAACGATCTGCGCTTTGCCTCCTGCGGCAGCGCACAGCCGGCGGATTTTGTCTGGAACGGCAATCAGGAGCTGCCGCCGGAGCGTTTTTTGCCCTTTGGGGAGACGCTCGGGCTGTATGACGAGATTTATATCGGGCATGCGTCCTATTTCGCGAAGCCCGGCGCGAAGATCACGCTGGCGTTTGCGGTCTGCTTTGAGGAGCATCTCGTGACGATTCCGCGGGCCGAGGAGGATGCCTCTTTAAAGATTGTCAAACGCAGGCCGAGAAAGGACTACAACGGCGTGGTGGCGCAGGTGTACGCGGAGGAGACGACGTTTGAATACTTTGACGGCACGGGCTGGCGCAGGCTTGTGTGCGAGACGCCGACCGGCGGTCTGTTCAACACGGACCAGCCGTTTCAGGTCTCTTTGACCTTTACCTGTCCGCAGAACTGGCAGCCCTCGGACGGGCGGCGCGAGGAGGTGCGCTGCATCCGCATGCAGCTGATCAAGTCGGATAACTGCTATTATCAGCCTGCCAACCACCACTATCCGGTTATTTCCGATCTCACCGTCTCCTACAGCTACGAGGAGCGCTACGAGCAGCCTCGTCGGCTGTATTCGTTCTGCGGCAGCGACAGGCAGGACGTGACCGCGCACCTTGCGGGCGGCGAGGCGGTTCCGGTGCTGCGCGCGCAGCCGTATCAGGATGATGCGCTCTATCTGTGCTTCGATCAGAAAATGGAGGACGGGCCGGTCAGCCTGATGTTTCGGATGCAGGAGGAGACGGTGGAACGGCGGGAGCGGCTGAGTGTGTGGTATTCGTCCAGAAACGGCTGGGAGCGTCTGCGGTTTTTGGATTACACGGAGCATTTGTGCCACACGGGCACGATTCTCTTTATGCCGCCGGCGGGCTTTGCGCGGCGGACGCTGGAGAATCAGAGCGGTTACTGGCTGAAAATACAGACGGAAGGCCCCGGCGGTGCGCCGGCGGGGCGGCGTCCGGTCGTTTATAATATCTCGATGAACGTGGTGGAGGCGGACAATATCGAGACGCTTCCGATGGACGACTATTACATCGATGCGGTGGAGCCGGACATGGACTTTGCGCTCAACGCCCACAATATTTTGTCGGTTGAGGTGTGGGTCAACGAGATGGAGCTGCACAGCGACCAGGTCCGCCGGGCGCTGCTGCGCCAGTACCCGGCTATCACCTATGCGCAGTACAATCTGCTCGGGGAGATGGACCAGTTTTATGTGCGCTGGCGCGAAGTGGACCACTTTGACCAGTCAAAGGCGGGGGACCGTCACTTTGTCGTGGACCGCATGAATAGCCGCCTGCACTTCGGCGACGGCGTACACGTACAGATTCCGCGCACGACCGACGGCGTTGCATTCCGGGTGCGCATCCGCTGCTGCGACGGCGAACGGGCAAATTTGAGTCCCGGACAGATCCGGGAAACGTCGCAGAACCTGATGTTTGTGGATGAGATCAAAAATCCGATCCGGGCGTTCGGCGGCAGAAATATGGAGACGATGGACAGCGCGCTGCGCAGAGGTACGGCGCTTTTAAACAGCCGCGGCAGGCTGATCGGCGCGGCGGACTACGAGCGCGCGGTGCTCGGCTTTTCGTCAAATATCGTTCAGGTGAAAGCGGTCGTCGGACAGCGAAAGGACGGTATGAGCGATCCCGCAATGATCAGCCTTATCGTACTCATGAACGATTTTCGGGACGGCTCCTTTTCCTTTATTCACATGCGGGAGCAGCTGGAGCGCTATCTGCGCGGCTCCTGCGAGATTTCGGTAGCGCCCGGGCAGCTGGCGATTGTCGAGCCGATATTCGTGCGCATCTGTGTCGAGGCATGGGTGGATGTTTTGCAGACCGACGACAGCTTTGAAGTACAGAATCATCTGATCCGCGCGCTGAACGCTTATCTTGACCCGCTCACAAACGAGCGCTGGGAGATCGGGCAGATGGTGTCGCGTTCCCAGATTGAGCTGCGCCTGAACATGGAGAAAAAGCAGGCGCTCGTGCGCCGCATGATGGTTACGGCGAGCTACACGGACGCGTCGGGCGTTCATGAGACGGCCCTCGAACAGATGAAGGGAAATCCCTTCGTCATCGTGACGGGCGGCGCGCATAAAATCCATTTAAACGAGCAGTATTCGTGATTCCCAAAACGGATCAAGCGTTGAGGAGAAGATATGTTAAATCCGAGAATGATACCGGACAAGACCTTTGAGGGTCTTATGGAAGAAATTTACAGCAAAATACCGATTTATTCCGGCGAGTGGACGAATTTTAATCCGTCTGACCCCGGCATTACGATTCTGGAAAATTTTTCGGCGTTTCAGATTCTGCAGCAGGCCCAGATGGACGAGCTGCCGCAGTCCGTGCGCGCCGCGCTGCTCGCGCTTGTGGGTTATACGCCGAAAAAGGGCAGCAGCGCCTCCGTGCTCATTGAGCCGGAGGGGCTGACCGGGGATATCCTGCTGCCCGCGGACCAGCGGTTTTATGTAGGCGATATCAGCTTTGAGACGACGCTTGCGCAGACGATGACGTCAAGCCATATTATCCGCGTATTTGCCCAGGAGAAGGACGGCGGGCTGCGCGATGTCAGCTTCCTGCGCGACCACGACCACGCGCGCTGCGCGGCGGTGTTCGGCGCGGCTCCGAAGGCCGGGGCGTGCATCTATCTTGTGCTGGACAAGCCGCTGGCCCCGGGGGAGGAGGGACGCATCTACGTCAATGTCCGCGGGGACGAAGGGCGCACGCCGTTTGATGAGGATACGGAAAACGATTTTGCAAGGCTTCGCTTCGAGGCGTACTGTGAGGATGGCTTTGTGCCGATGCAGGGGGTTGACCGTTCGCATGCGTTTCTCGCGGACGGCGAGCTTAAGATGAAGCAGCCAAAAAGTCCTCCGGCGGTTTACACATCGCCGGATAAGCAGATTGACGGCTATGTATGGAGGATTGTCCTGGAGGAGGCGGATTACGATCTGGCGCCGCAGCTGCGCCATATTTCAGGCTTTCTCTTTCCGGCGCGCCAGAAGGAGACGATGGTCATCACGCATTCTTTCCAGAAGGCGTCGGACGCGTCGCTGGACTGCGTCATGTTAGAAAGCGGCTACGTCCGCGTATTTGCAAAGGAAGAAAAGGGTACGTCCTATTATCTGTACGACGAGCTGCCTTATGGCGCACAGGCGGGACGCGGGCGGTTTTACGAGAAGGAGCGGCTCTCCTGGGGCAGCTTCCGGTTTCATTTTGACAGGGAAAAATTCGGCTATGCGCCGGGGCGCGTGCGCAATGCGCTCAAGGTCGTCGTCTACAATGAGGAGATGATGCGGCAGTTCTACCTCGGCGAAATCTATGGTTACGACAGGCAGGAGATCAGTCTGCCGGTGAAGCATATCGTCACGGATACGTTTTCGCTCATCGCGCAGCGCCACGACGCACAGGGCGTGCCGATTTACGATTTTGTAAAGCCGGGCCGCGGCGGGGACGGGCAGCTGTCCTACTATCTCTATGAGAACGAGGGCAAGATCTGCATTCTGGACGCGGGTGATTATATCGGCGCGAAGCTCTATCTCGGCTCCATCGCCGTGACGCTCGGCGAGGAGGGCAACGTGCGCACGGGCAACGTATTTGTGCCGGAGGGTTACGATGAGGCCGGGATTCGCTTTACCAATCCTGCGCCGGGCGTGGGCGGATGCTTCCAGGAGACGGTTGAGCAGGTGCGCAGACGGTTTGTCCGGGAGCTCTACCAGCCCTCCTCAGC
Organism: uncultured Lachnospiraceae bacterium; assembly: GCA_949132985.1. Taxonomy (GTDB): domain Bacteria; phylum Bacillota; class Clostridia; order Lachnospirales; family Lachnospiraceae; genus W0P33-017. Next base: position 27,499 of record CASCGD010000027.1, on the reverse strand, counting down.
GGTGCTGGCGTCTGATTATGAGACGCTTGTGCGGCAGATACCGGGGCTTTGCATTTCCAAGGTTCACGCGTGGATGGACGATGCGAACAATGAGGTCATGGTGACGGTTCTGCCCGCCACCGGGGAGCGGTTTCCGCAGATTTCAGAGCGGTATCGCAAAAAAATCGAGAGCTATCTCGACGAGCGCAGGATGCTCTCTGCGCGGGTGACGCTCTGTCAGCCGGTTTACGCGCAGGTGCTCGTGCGGGGGACGATTTACGTCAGGCCGCATTATGAGGGCTGCGAAAAGCAGATCGAGGAGGTGATCCGCCAGGAGATCGATTCGGTTACCGGCCAGGGCGGGTTCGGAAACGTCCTGCGTTTTGACCGGCTGTTTCGGGCCCTGGAGGCGCTCCCGTGCGTTTCCTACATCTATGATCTGAGCCTTGCGCCGAAAAACCGGCAGTACGCGGCGGCTGAGGGCGCGGACATCCGTCCGGCGGAGCACTGCCTGCTCTATCCGGGGGCGATGCAGCTGGATATTATACCGCAGACAGAGTTGATATGAGGTAACAGTTCAGGATACCTGAACTGTTACGACATAAGGTTGGAGGAAAAGCGATGGCAGGGATACAGTATTCCATTGGAAAAAACTATTTCAGACGCGCATCCTTAAGCGGAATGCACGTGGAAGAGGACGCGCTGTGCACGGATGAGGGCGTCGAGACGCACACGGCGGCACTGCCCGTGATTGACAGCGGTATGGAGGACTGTGCGTGGGGGCGGTTAAAGCTGGATGAGGAGCGCGATGAGGACACGGTCGTCTATCTGTATCTGATCGCGTCGAACGATCGTGAGGCTTTCGATGTGCTGTGTGACGCCGGGACGTCTGTTGACAGAAAAAAGCAGCTCGTGCGCGCGGGCGGGGGCCTGCGCGTGATCAACCGCAGCGATCTTCTGCTCTATGAGCTGAGCGGGCGCTACCTGTGGATCATGGTCGAGGTGGTCGGGGCGCATGCAAAGCTTGGCGGTATCCGTCTGCAGGCTCCGGGCGATAATTTTATGGCGACCTTTCCGGAGGTATACCGTGAGAAAAACAGCTTTTTCCATCGCTATCTGTCCATATTTTCGAGTATGTACAATGATTTCCAGGACAAGCTGGATCACAGGGAGGATCTGCTCGACATCGCGCACGCCCCGCAGGAGCTGCTGCTTTTGTACGCGCGCTGGCTGGGGCTTGCGCTCAACAGAGATTACTTTGACGTTGAGGTGCTGCGCGCGCTCGTGCGCGAGGCCGGGGAGCTTAGCCGTATCAAGGGGACAAAGGGCTGCATGGAGCGGCTCTGCCGGCTCTTAATCGGCGAAACGCCGCAGATTATCGAGCGAAGCCACTTACAGCGCTATGTGCGCCAGGAAGAGCGGGAACAGATCGACCGGCTTTACGGGGAGAGTCCCTTTGACGTGACGCTTCTTCTGCGCCGCCCCATCGGCGAGAAGCAGAAAAAACAGCTCTTGATGCTGCTTGGGCAGTTCAAGCCCATCCGCAGCAGGCTGCGCATCGTCTGTCTGACGGACAGCGGCGTACTGGACGGACACACCTACCTCGACGAAAATGCGGTTTCCTTTGTACAGAGCGACGGGGTGCTCGACGACGGCCGGCTTGCGGACGGCACGGTTGTGCTGCGGTAGGCTTTCGCATATAACATACGGTACAATTATATTAGGAGGGAAGCAAATGCGAAGCATTTTTCTCATGCTTCCCGACGACATGCCCGTGAGCTATGCGAGCGGGCGATACCTTAATTTCAGGAGGACAAAATTATGAACATTATTACAACTGATTGTGGAGATTATACCCGGTTGATGGTGGAGGGACGTGTGGACACGAACACGAGCCCGCAGTTTCAGGCAGCGATTTTAAATACCTACCAGAAGAGCAAAAATGTTGTCGTCGATTTTTTAAACGTTGTCTACATATCCAGTGCCGGGCTGCGCGCGTTGCTCATCGGGAAAAAGACGTCGGACGCCAAGGGAGGCACCTTTAAGCTGACCAATATTAACGCGACGGTCAAAAGCGTATTGGATATGTCGGGCTTCAGCAAAATTATCGACATTGTGTAGCGCGCCGCAAAACGACACTTTCACGGAGGTTATTCATGAAAAAAGAGACAACGATACAGGCGCGGACCGATCAGCTCGATGCGCTGCTTGCGATGATCAACGATGATCTTGAGGCGGCGGGCTGTCCGATGGAGCACATCGTAACGGTAAGCATCTGCGCGGAGGAAATATTTGTGAACGTAGCGCATTACGGCTATCCGAACGGGGAGGGGGCGGTGCGCGTGCTCGAGGAGATCGGGGCCGAAACGATCACGCTGGAGCTTCAGGACTGGGGGACGCCCTATAACCCTCTGGAACAGGATGACCCGGATGTGACGCTGCCGGCGGGAGAGAGGCAGGTCGGCGGGCTTGGCATTTTCATGGTGCGCAATATGATGGACGGCGTGAGCTACGAGTACCGGGATGAAAAAAACTGCCTGAAAATGTGGAAGAGCTGGCGGCAGCAGTAATAATTTAAGGATACGTTTCATAACAGGTCAAAGCAGGTTGTGACCAAAAAAAACGGGGTCAGCCGACGCTTTGACTGTGAAAGCATGATTCCGGGTAAGGTGGAGAACATGGGACAGGAAGAGAGATTCAGAGCAGAACTGAGGACGCAGCCGTTTGCGGATTACAGCGAGTACATGGACTATATTTTCGCGTGTGTCAACTACCGGCTGTCTGACTATATCGAGGGGCTGATGGAGAAATACGCTGCCGGTCAGGGTACCTACAAAAACGTCATGTATCCTGATATCGAGATCGCGTATGCGCTCTGCAACGACAGCCTGCTGCGCTTTGGCAGCGAATATGAGGCGGACGGCGCAGGCGCGCCGGGGGAGCCGGAGGAACAGATCGATGACGAGCTTATGGAGCTTCTCGCCGCCATGAGTGCAGAGAGCAGACCGGAGGAGAAAAAGGAGCTGTCCGTGGAGGAGATGCTTTCCTTTGTGGACGAGAGGCTTGCCGCCACGGATACGCAGGCGGTCCGCCTGCCCTTTTACGACCTCTGCCGGAAGCTGGAATGGGATCATTTTACCGTGTTTGCACTGGCGTGCGCGATCCTTTCCTCTACGCAGACGAGCTACGCGTCTGTGTTTCAGATCGTCAACGAGAACGGCAGCCTGACAGCGCCGACCGTAGAGTCCGCGGGACGCCTTTACTTCGGAGATAATTTTTCGATCACGGGGGCTTACGGGGAGATGTCCGTCTGCCTCGAGCAGCTCCTTCCGGTTATGGATCTGCGCGTGAACAAAAACATGCCCTTTTCCACGGTTCTTACGCCGGATAAGCGGATGATCGATTTTTTGTTCGGCAAAAATCCGCTCCGGCTGGACGAGGATTACAGCCGTTTTTTCACGATGCTCACGGACGGAAAGGAGCTGCATCCGATCATGGCAAACGCGCCGCAGCTTGCGGCGATGGAGATTTCCTGGGAGCAGGGCGTGCGCATTTTCAGCTGGTTTGGCGACGAGGGCAGCGGGCGGCGCTTTTTTATCCGACAGTTTTGTGCAAAGCGGGGCATGCATGCCATCACCCTCAACTGCAAAAAGCTCTTTGCCTATGATTTCAATTTTGTGGAGCACGCGCTGTGGGCGGTGAACCGTGAATGTGTGTTTACCGGCTCCTGCTGCTGCTTAAACGATCTGGATTTCAGGGAGGATGAAAAGGAAAAATACATCGGCTACATGGATCTGGCGGTCGCAAAGCTGCGCGAACACGGCGTGCTCATCTTTTTGATGAGCCGCGAGAAGCTGCCGCTAAAGAGCGTGACGGACGAGGACTTCACGGAGCTGGAGCTGCCGACGCCGGGCAATCAGGAGCGGGAGGACTGCTGGCGGTATTTTTCTAAGGATTATGCACTTGCAGAAGACGTGGATCTGCCGGAGATGGCCACCAAGTTTTTGTTCACGCCCGGAAAAATCCGCGCCGCGCTCTATCAGGCGCGCAGCTTTGCGACGATGAGCCAGGAGAAAGAGATCTCACGCGCAAAGCTGTTTGAGGGCTGCTACAATCAGATGAGCTCGGAGCTGACGCAGAAGGCGACGAAGGTGAAGGCGAATTTCGGCTTTGAGGATATCGTCATGAACGCGAGCCAGCGGGAGACGCTGCAGCACGCGATCGACCAGATGAACTTCCGCAAGCAGGTGTACGACAACTGGCACTATACAAAAAAATATCCGTACGGGCGGGGGCTCTCCATCCTGCTGTTCGGCGCGCCGGGTACCGGAAAATCCATGTGTGCGCAGGTTATCGCCCATGAGCTGAATCTGGAGCTCTACCGCGTGGATCTCTCGAAGGTCATCGACAAGTATGTCGGCGAGACGGAAAAATCCATCTCCATGATTTTCCGCGAGGCGAAAAAGTGCAACGTCGTGCTCTTTTTCGACGAGTGCGACACGCTCTTTGCAAAGCGAAGCGACGACGGCGGAAGCAATCAGGCGTCCAACAACAACAAGACGGCATTGCTTTTGCAGGAGGTGGAGGCTTACGACGGTGTCTCCGTGCTGGCGACGAACTACAAGCACAACATTGATCCGGCGTTTTTCCGTCGGATGAAATACATCGTCGAGTTCCAGTTTCCCGACCCGGACACGCGCGAGATGCTCTGGCGGACGACGATCCCGAAAGATACGCCGTTAGGAGCGGACGTGGACATCCGTTTTCTGGCGGAACGCTTTGAATTTGTCGGCGGCAACATCAAAAACTGTATTTTGAACGCGGCATTTTTAGCGGCGGCGGACGGCAGCGGCAAGGAGGTGTGCATGCGCCACTACCTGATGGCGATCAAGTACGAGTTTGTCAAGACCGGAAAGGTGTTTACGCGGGCGGATTTTGAGCCGTATGCGTACATGGTAGGTCTTGGAGAGGAAGAGGAGGATTAGTTTATGGCTGGTCAGAAAGCGGCGCGCGATGCGGCTGCTTTTCAGAGCTACGAGGAGTTCGAGCGTATCGGAAATGATTACTATACGAGCCTTTTGGAGCGGGGAAAAGCGCATCAGAAAGACAGACGCTACAGGGAGACGACGACCTTAAATTCGGACAATTTGGCGGCGCTGCGCCAGTCCCGGCGCCGGCGTGCAAATTCAGGACTGTATAACGGCGTGATACAGGCGCTGACGGCGCTTGACGGCCTGATGGACACACCGATCAGCGAGCGCGAAAAACAGGAAAAGCTCGGTGATTTGCTGGCGGCCTACGGCGCGGTTTTAAAGAGCTGCGAGGACTATATTGAGGCGAGAAATCCGTGGACGAGCCTTGGAAAGGAACGGCTGGAGCTCGTGCGCCGCGTGTATGCGGACACACAGCGCGAGGCGCTGCTTCTGCAGATGCGCATCTTTGATGTGGAGGATTTTCGGGCGGGCATTACGGCGCGCCAGCTCTTATCAGGAGAGATGCCTTTGAACGAAGTGCGTGACCAGGCGGTTTATTTCCATTTGGATGAACAGGAGCAGGAGGCGCTCGGCGAGGGCAGCCGGCAGTGGCGGCTGCCGATGTCCGTTTCCGAGTTCCGCATGCAGGCGGCGGATGAGGGGAGGCTAAACGTCAATGCGATCGCCAGAATGGCGCTGTGCATGGAGGTGTACAACCGGACGCTTCGCGAGGGGGACCGGGGTGATCCGGAGGGCTACTATATGAAGTATCTGCCGGCTTATCTCATCGCCATGATCCGTCAGTGCGATGAGCATCCGGACAGTCCGCTCATGCATTCGCTTCGGCAGTACCTTTCTGCCAGGCCGATTCCCGCGGAGGCATATCAGGAGGAGACCGGTGAACTGAAGCGGGTTACCGGTATGCAGAGATCGGTTGCGGTGGATGACGCACAGCTTGCGGACATTACCGAATGGAGGGATCAGTTCCGCGAGTATCAGCCGATGAGCTATCAGGAGATGAAGGCGCTTTCGGGGGCGAACCCGTTTAATACGGACGCGGACAAGGCGCGGGAAATTTATAACTGGATTTCGCTCGGGAGCGATCCGGACGCAAGCTATGTCGGGACGGCCACTTCGTCGATTATGAATGCATATGCGCGCTCCGGGAAATTTTCAGACCTGAAATATCTGGCTGCGCACCACGCGATGGGCGTGCTCGACCGGGCGGCAGAAAGCTATCGGCTGACGCGCAAGGCGCGGTTCCACCGGCTGGTCGGGGGCAACTTTTTACAATATGCGCTCGGCATCGAGAATGCTTATGAAAATACGAGGATGGCACAAAATATCGACAGGGAGGTCAACAAGCGTGCGGGAACGGTCGTGACGGACGCCGGATATATGAGTGTCGGCTACCGCCTTGACTCGATGTTCGGCGGAAGTGAGGTTATGCTGACGCTGCTCTGTGATGAGGGCACGCCGTTTCTGCCGACGGAGAACCACGGGGAGTCGGAGATTGTCTTTCCGCGCAACACAAGCTACATGATACTTGGCGCGCGCTCCTACACGAAGCAGAACAGTCCGCAGTTTGTTGAGTCGCCGATTTACGCGCTTCATTCACCGGAAGAAGAGAAAGAGAGAAAAGAGAGCGGCCCCCAGCGTGCGGCGGGCTATGAGGGTCTGGAAATATTCTGCAAGGTCGTTTCTAAGGAGGTCTCGCCGGGACGCGGCGCGGACAACCGGCAGTATCAGGAATTTCTGGAAGCCCAGAAGAGCTATGAGGGGCATTTTGGCAGCCATGGCGATTCCCTGCACCGCAATGCCTATCTGAGAATGGCGGACCATGATAAGGCGACGCTCACCGAAGGACAGCGGTGGGCTATGCAGGCGTATACGACGACCTCGGACGACATCAACCGGAGGCTGCGAAGCGGCGAGCAGAAGGATGACGAGGTGCAGCGGCAGATCACGGAGATGAAGGGGGCGTTTGACGCGCACATTCTGCCGATGGATATGGTCACCTACCGCGGTGTGGACGACGGGATGCTGCTCTATCTGCTTGGAAATGAGCAGTTCGGCATTACGGCGGAGGAGCGGGAGCAGTGCATGACGGACGGCAGAATCGACCATCAGAAGATGGAGCAGACGAAAGGGTATCAGGCGTTTGAAGGGCTGGTCTTTGAGGACAGGGCGTATGTGAGCACGTCCACGAACCGCTATTTCGCAAAGCGCTGGGCGAATCAGGTCGCGCATCGGGGGTATGCGGACCACCTCGAGCAGCAGGGCAATGTGGATGAGGCAAACCGCGTGCGGCGGGATTTTGCCGCACATGACGATAACATATCCGGCTCGCATGTTTTTATCATGCATCTGAAGGCCGGCACAAAGGCGATGTTTGTGGATACGATGTATGAGAACCCGCGGACCGGCATGCCGCGCGGCCAGGATGAGCTGACGCTTGCGGCGGGCTACAAATACCGCATCCGCTCGGTGCGCAGGGACGCCTCCGGCGGGGAAGGCGCGTATGTGTTTGATATTGACGTTATTATATAGAAGTGAGGAGTGCAGACTATGAGCGAGGAACGTTTTGTGTATACGAAAGGTCAGACGCTGGAGAGCGTCGGCAACGGGCAGGTGGCGGGCGGTGTATGTGCCCTGTGCCGCTACCGCACGGCGCGCGCGGGCCGGTGTGAAAAATATCCCGTCAAGCCTCTGGACATTCTTGCCGGGCGCGCAGCGTGCACCTATTATGAGCCGGAAACGGCGGCTGCGAACGGGCCGGCGAAAAAACGCGAAGGCGGGGAGCAGTCACAACCGGGTGAGACGGCGCGAAAGACGCTCAAGGTGGATTTTCCGCCCTGCGTGGGCTGCATGCACAATGCGGGTGCGCTTTCCTGCGCGGCGCTCGGGACCAAGCCGGAGCGCGTCGTCATCCGGCATGAGCCGTGTGAGCGGCGGGAGGAAGCGCGCGCATGAGAGATTTGGCGTTTTTGACGGGTGCGGACATTGCGCGGCGCGCAGAGCCGTTTGCAGACGAGCAGCAGTTTCTCGCGGGCGTGACGGAGCTTGTGGATGTGCTGTGCCTCTTGTTTTCGCAGATCAACCACAATGATGCGGTGCCGTATGCCCTGCGGGGCCAGGAGCTCTGCGAGGAGGAGTTTGCGTGGGCGCTCTACGATGCGCAGGCGGTGGAGGAGCCGATGCCGGAGGCGGAGCGCATGTTCGCCTGGTGGCGTGAGAGCATGGCAGGGGCGGAGGAAACGCTGCGCTTTGGCAGGCTTGGCGCAAGGCTTGGCCTGAGTGAGTTTGAGCAGTTTCTGGTGCTGCTGGCGCTCGCGCCGGAGTTGAACCGGAAATATGAGACGCTGTTTGCATTTCTGCAGAACGACGTGAACCAGACGCGCCCGACGCTTGGACTGGCAGCCGATCTCTACAGCCTCGGAAACGCGCTGTCGGAGGAGGAAGTCTATGCGTCGTTAGACCGCAGCAAGCCGCTGAACGCCGTGCTTTTCATGCCGTGGCGCTATGAGGGTGTGCGCTCGCTGCTTGCCCGTCCGTGCGGTCTGTGGAAAATGAGCGCGGAATATCTGCTCGGGACGGATAATGAGCCGGACGCTCTCTCTATGTTCTGCCGGCGGCTGCAGCGGGCAAAGGAGCCGCTGTTTCACCACGAGGCGGAGGCAGAGCGGGCGCGGCAGTTTTTGTCCGCGCCGTCGGGGCGCGCAAAGCTGTTGTATGTGTACGGTGAGGCGGGGAGCGGCAGACGGTTTTTGCTCTCCACGCTGGAGCCACAGATTAGCGGTCTTTATCTCGCAGAGCTCTCGTATCTGCGCGGGCGCGGGATCGTGGAGGAGGAGCAGCTTGGCGCGATGCTCGTCAGCTATTGCGGGCTGCACGCCCTCACGCCGGTGCTCCTTGCGGGCGGCGAGGCTGAGGACGCCGCCCTCACGGCGCGCCTGCTGCGCATGTTAAAGCGCTGGTTTTCTCCGGTGTGCGTGTGCGCCCTGACACCTCCGGAGGCGGAGGATTTTTCGGATATGGACCGCTGCGTGTTGCAGCTTGAGGAGAGCGGCGCGGGGGTTCAGGAGCGGATGTGGCGCTATTTTGCCAGGGAGCGCGGGCTTTCCTTTATCCGCGGGCACGAGGAGGAGCTCGTGAGCAGCTACCGGCTGACGCCGGGTCAGATCGCGGGGCTTTGTGATATGCTTTTGCGTGTGCCCGTGGAGGATCTTAAGGAGAATCAGGAGGAGGCGTGGCGGCAGAGCCGCGATAAGATCCGGGCGTATGTGACAGGGGATGCGGCCCGGCGGCTGGGGCATTCGGCGCAGATGGTAAAGGGCGGCTTTTCGCGCGCGGATCTACAGCTGCCGCCCGCGCAGAGCGCGGTTTTGGATTTTGTCATACAGGCCGTAAGGCAGCGCTATCAGGTGTACGAGGAACGCGGCTTTGGGGCAAAGCTTCCTTATGGAAGGGGAATCAGCGTGCTGCTCTACGGCCCGCCGGGTACCGGAAAGACGATGACGGCGCAGGTGCTGGCGGCCGAGACCGGCCTGGAGCTGTTTAAGATCGACGCTTCAAAGCTCATGGATAAATACATCGGAGAGACGGAAAAAAAGCTTGGCAGCCTGTTCGACACCGCGGAAAAGACGAACGCAATCCTCTTTTTTGACGAGGCGGACGCGTTTTTTTCCAGGCGGACGGATGTGTCGAGCGCAAACGACCGCTATTCCAACGCGGAGACGTCTTACCTTTTACAGCGGCTGGAGAGCTACAGCGGTATGACCGTGCTCGCCACGAACCACAGCAACTATTTTGACGAGGCGTTCCGCCGCAGGATCACATACTCGATCAACATACCGATGCCGGACGAGCAGACGAGGCTTCGCATCTGGGAGGGGATTTTCCCGGCGCAGACACAGGTGGATGCGGGGGTTTCCTTTGCGGAGCTGGCGCAGAAGTTCCAGTTTTCCGGCAGCAGTATCAAATATGTCGCGCTGGAGGCGGTTTACGCCGCGGCGATTGCGGGCACAAAGGTGACACGCGGATGCATCCGCACCGGGCTGCTGCTCGAGTATGCGAAAAGCGGACGGATGCTTGGCATGTCGGAATATCCGGCGGAGAGCCCGCTGGACGCGGCAGCTTTTTAACGATTGTTCAGAGGAGGAAGGCAAAATGCGAAGCATTTTCTTGCATGCCTTCCGACGAAATGCCCGTGAGCTTTGCGAGCGGGCGCTACCTTGGAAAGGAGATTTTATGATGGAAATGATTTATGACTGGGTGATGAAGGAGAACGACCGGTATTTTCTGCCGTTTCTTCCGGCGTCGGTGCAAAAGGAGTATGAGGTAAATCCGCAGATGCTCATCTATGGCGTGGCTGCGGACAATGTGGCGGTGGGCGCCGTGGCAGTCAGCATCATTGATACGGGCGCTGTCCTTGAATATGTGTACCTTGCGCCGGATTACCGCGGCTATGGCCTGTTTGATGAGTGCATGGCAAACCTCGGATATTCGCTGTGGGAGCTTCAGGTGGACGAGGTGTATGCGCGCTACATTCCACAGGAAGAGGCGCGGATTCATGAAATGATGCAGCTTTTAGGCGCGCGTATGAAAAAGACGGGCAACGGGGCCATGCGCTTTACGCTCGCAGACATCAGGGACAATCCGGCTCTTTCCGGCGATACGCCGGGGGTCCGGGCGCTCGCCGAGTGTACGCCGGCGCAGCTGGACGGCCTCTACCGGCGCATCACGCGGCTGGACGAGGATCTCATCGAACTGCCGCTTACCCTTGCCGACTATGAGCTGGCATGCTCCTGCGTCTATATGAAAAATGACGAGGCGGTGGGGCTGCTGCTCGTCGAGCAGTCGGAGGATGGCATTTATATACCGTTTTTCTTTGCGGATACGGACGATGTGATGGCGCCGCTGCTTCTCGTGCGATTTGCCCTTTCGCAGGGGCTCTTGCAGTTCCCGGAGGATACGGCAGTTACGCTTCGCACCGTGGACGAAAAGCTCACAAAGCTGCTCGTGAAGCTGAGCGGGAAAGAGGTAACGGAAGAGGTGGAAGCGGTATGGCCGCTCATAGAATACAATGAGATGCATCTGCGGTTTGTCAGTGAATTTCTGACCAGCCCGATACCGGAGCTGAGAGGGATACAGGATAGAGGGTAACCGTGAAAACGCAGGCAAAGCTGCCAGGATAAAGGATCAGAGGATGTAGGAAAATCATGGATCAGATACAAAGGGATCAGGTAAAACAGCAGATCGAGCAGATGACAGGTTCTGTACGGATGCTTAAGGAAAAGGAGATCAATGCCGTCACAGACCAGCTGATCAGGGAGCAGATGGGACGTGAAGAGGTATATGAAAGGCGTGAAAATTTTCTGAATGGACGCGGGCATACGATTGGCGATTCGTTTGCCGGGCGTGTCGCGCGCGCTCAAATCGGCGAGCCGATTGAAAAAGAGCCGCAGGACAAGGCGCAGAAGAAGATGAACCGCCAGATACGCAAACAGTACAATGCATCAAAAAGGCGGATTTCGAGGGATGAGCGGGCGCAGCGGCGCTCATATGCACGGGATGTGAAGTACAGCTTTATTCGCACACAGTCGTTTGCGACGGGGTATCAGTATGACATACTCGCGGATGCGAAAGGATGGATGATGGAAAATCCGGAGGCATATGCCCGGAACAGGGAGGCTGTGGACGCGATGTACAGGGATCTCTACATCGCGGACGAGGCGTACGGTGCGCTCAGCAGGCAGTCCCTCTATTATTCGTATGCGTATCAGGAGGTGGAGGATCGGGCGATGGCGCGTGAGGTAGACCGCAGGATGGATTTGCTGCACGATCGACAGAGCTTTTTGCAGCACCGCGTTCAGATGCTGTGCGATGGGCTCAAGGCGCTTTTAAGGGGCGAGGAGGTTGTCGATGCCGTAAAGGAAACAATGCAGGAATATCAGAATGTGGGACTGACGGAGCAGCAGCAGCAGGAGAAGGCCAGGTATGCCGAGGAAGCCACACATTTTGGCACGATATCGGACAATATCAAAGATGCGCTGATACCCGAGATCATGAGATGCCGGGCTGCGCTGGAGGAACGGATGGGCTGGCAGCGCTCCACGCCTGAGGAGCTGGCAGAATACGCGCGGGAGGTTTACCCTTCATCTGCAGGCAGGGCGCAGAATTTTGTGGATTTAGAGGATGCGGAGACGATTACGAAGGCGGCGAAGGTGATCGTTTACCGCGCGTCAGAGACACGGAACACGGAAAAGGATGACCTGAATGCGGATGTTGAGACAAGGACGGAGGCGATGAGGTATATTCAGGAGTTCACAACGGGCAGTATGGATGCAATGCTCCGGGTGATGGGGGATGATCCGACAGCGTTTGTGGAACGATACCGGCAGTCGGATGATCTGCTTTTGCATGACAGGGATCAGTTTGAGATGCTTGGCTATCGGCTGCAGCATGCCTCGGATCTTATGAAAGGCTATAAGGATATTGTAAATGGCAGCGGCGATGAACTGATCGGGGATGTATATATGCGCGAGCACAACCTCACGGCGGAAAAGATTGGGGCCATGCGCCAAATGCTCTACGCACTTTCGCGCAGGGCGCGTTTTCTCGCGTTGACGCGGGCTTACAGGGCCGGCGTGCTGACAGCGGACATGCTTAGCGCGACCGAGCGATACGGCATCGGGCAATATGAGGGAGATGAGCTGGTAGAACAGGCAATGGACAAAGCAAAGCGCCAGCTTGCAGTTGCCGACCGGACGATGGACATGGCGATCAATCAGTACAGAGGCAGAGGTGTACAATAGGAGAAACAGGAGCTGTGATGGCTGACAAAACGGTTAACAATGAGTTTTTACAGTTTGCAGGGGAGCAGTCAGAGGTGTTGGAGGAGCTGCTGTGTTACGTGGAGCACCACCGCTGGAGGGAGGCGGAGCGCGCCATGGGGAACATACAGCCTGGCGCCTATGAGCTGGAGGGCTGGCGGGATCTGCTGCGCATCCTGCGCTGGCAGATTGAAAAGAAACTGGAGACGAAGAGTGCCGAGACGATCCGGCTTCTGCTTGCGGAGCTTCGCGCGGAATACTGAGGGAGCGTATTTTTCCCGCAGCCACACAGTAAATGCATATCCAGGGGGCATGCTATGGTTCGGGTGTGAAGAGCAGCGTAGCATCTGATAAAGATGGAGGATAATAAAATGAGCGTGGTATTTGACTGGGTTCCGGAGAACCAGGTAAAATTTTTTATGGATTTTGTGCCGGTGCAGCTTCGGCGGGCATATGAGAATGAGCAGCAGCTTATGATCTACGGGATCGTGAAGGATCATGTGGCAGTGGGTGCGGCCGTCGTGCATGTGATGGAGCCGGAATCGATTTTAAACTATATCTATATCGCCCCGGATTACCGCGGGCGGGGGCTGTGTGGGGAATGCATCGCAAATCTGGGCTATGCGCTCTGGCGGGCAGGCGTGCACTGGGTGAGCGCCAGATATATCCCGAAGGACCATCCGACGGTCCATGCGGTGTTCTCTGGCAGCGGGGCGTGGGAGAGTCCGGCCGGATGCGGCTCGTTCCGGTTTGCATTGAAGGATGTGAAGGACAATCAAATGTTTGCAGGAAGCACGGAGAGCGTTTTCCCGCTCTTAAGCTGCACGGAGGCGGAGCTTGCGTCGCTTTGCAGAAGGATGAAGCAGAAGGGATTTGTCCCGGTGCAGCTGCCCATAAGCCCGGCGGACTACGAGGCGGACTGCTCCTGCGTCTATAAGAAAAACGGGCAGATAGAGGCGGTTCTTCTTGCAGAGCGGCAGGGGGAGGAGATTGAGCTTCCGTTTGTGTATTCGGATGCGGAGAGCCCGGCGGTATTATTGCTGCTGATGCGCTTTGCCATGCAGGAGGGTTTAAAACGCTATCCAAAGGAGACGGTGTGTACGCTGCGCACTGTGGACGAGCCGATGACGAAGTTTTTGGAAAAGCTTCTGGAGCGTCCCATGGAGGAAGAGGCGGTCCGGGTGACATGGCCGCTGATGGACTGCGACGAGTATCACAGGCAGTTTATGGAGCTGCTGTTGGAGGAGCCGGTGGATCTGTCTGATCTGGTGGAGACGGAAGCAGAAAGCCGGCAGCCCCGGGAAGCTGGTGCAGGATATATGAATTGACGGGGGTTTTCCCGTACGCGGCGGGCCGGATGAAATATCGGCTGTGCTGTGAGTGAAAAGGAGAGTGTGAAATGGCAGATATTTGGAGTGAGAAAGAGGCGCGCTACAAAAAGCAGGTGGAAGCGCTTGTAAAGGATGTGAGCCTGCACGCGGATGAGAAATCCATGGAGACGGAGCGGGCGCAGATTGTAAACGAAGAGCTTGAGACCGAGAAGATGAACGAGTGGCGGGAACACTTTCTGGAGGAAAACCCCACGGTTTTTGGCGACGGATTTGTGGAGCGGACCGCCCGCGTCATGGAGCATCAGCCGGTGATCGCCCGGAGTGACGACAAGGACGAGCAGGCCATGTACAACAAGGTGAGTGACAAGTACAAAAAGTCGAGAAAAAAGATCGATAAGGAGAATAAAAAGCGCCGGCAGCAGATTTTAAAGGAGCAGAAAAACAGGCAGAAGGATTTTTCCATTCCCGTACAGGCGAAGCACCTGTTTGCCGCCGACCAGTATGAGATTTTGAAGGAGGCCGGAAACGCGCTCTATCAGGCGAAGCTGAAAAAGGGCGCGAACAGCCCGCAGAGCAGGACGCTGGAGGTAATCTACCGGAAGCTGTACGCGGCCAGCGAAGTGGAGGCGTCGTTTCAAAATGAGCTGCGCGCCTACGCGGAGCTGCTCGATGACAAGGATATCATGAAAAACCCTTCGATGCAGGCTGAGGTCCGTCGGAGGATTGAGGTTTTGCAGCAGCAGCGGCGGCTGGCGGAAAACCGGCGCAGGGATATCATCGGCGCGATGCGGGTGATGGCAAAGGTGGCTGACGGGGCAGTGATCGTGGAGGGTGAGCTATCCGACCGCCAGAAGGAGGTGCTCCGGCAGTTTTACGAGTTTTCCGCCGTGACGGAACAGGACCGGGTAACCGCGCAGATGGCAGGGACGACGCGGGAGATTGAGACGGAAGCGGAAGAGGAGCTAAGGCAGCTTGTGACCGCAAAGCTGCGGGAAGGCGGGGAGCTGAAAGAGGATGAAGCGCTGGATGATCAGACGTGGGAGCGGGTGCTTTCTGAAAACCGGCATTACGTGATGGCAGGAGAGGTGGACGAGGATTTCAGGGACAGGCTTGCCACCCAACTGGTACACGTTTTGCAGGGTGCCCAGACAGACGCCGATCAGGATCTGAAGCGGGAGGTCATCGGGAAATATTGCGGCATGTTTTTGGATTTTGACGCGGAGCCGTATGTGAGGCTTTTTGAGCAGGGCGACTTTGGCGGCCTGATGCGCGCCATGAAGGATCTGGCAAAATTTGAATTTATTGAGGCGCATGCACAATTTTATGACCGGTTTATCGGAAGGGTCGGAGTCCGCGAACAGCAATGGGATCTGATGGAGCAGGACGGAATCGGAATGGACGAGCAGTTTTTGATTTTGTACAAGGGAAAGATCTTGAAAGAGCTTTCGGTCATAGCCCGCATGCTGTGGGAGCAGGAGGCGGTTAAACGGGGCGTGTCCGTCCCGATCCCCAGGTTTGATGCGATGGGGCGGAGGATGCCAAACAACTACCGGCTGGAGCAGAGCATGAGCGAGATTTCGAATATTTTGTCGAGGTACAAAAGTGCTCTGGAAACTTATCAGGAGAGGCAGCGGAGGGAAGCGTCAGAAGGAAAACTATAAAAAGATACAGGAAATCAGATGTAAAAAATCAGGTTATTGTGGTATAATATGAGCACTTGGCGAGGTGTTTACGAGCCTGGTGCGAATAATACCAGGCCACTTAGCGAATGCGAGCCGAAAGGCGAAGCATGAGGTTAGTGGCTTGGTACAATAGTAAAAAATTATCCGGAAGGGGTGAACCATATGTTTGCGGCAGTAAACGGATACTATAATGGCAACAATATCGTCCTTGAGGAGAATGTATCACTTGCAGAAGGACAAAGAGTGATTGTCACCATTCTTGATACAACACAAAAAAAAGAAAAGATAGACTTGGAACGGTATATTGGGCGGGGGAAAAAGATGTTTCATTCAGATGCGCAGGAATATGTGAGGGAGCTGAGGGAAAATGACAGATTGTAGGAAAATTTTTCTGGATACAGCCTCTCTGATATATCTTCTGGACAATGATGCGAATTATATACAGACGGTGAAAAGTATTTTTTCTGAGCTGCTTTCGAACGATATTCCCATGGTATCGTCTGTGATAACATGCGAAGAATATCTGGTGTTTCCATATCGTACGGACAACTGGGAAAAAATTACCGCGTTCTATGAATTTGTCTCGGATTGTGGGATTGTGTTAAGGAATATTGACCGGACAACGGCAGAAAAGGCTGCCAGAATCCGTGCGGAGTATCTGCATTTTAAAGGCATGGATGCTCTGCAGCTTGCATCGGCCTGCCTTTCGGGTTGTGATGTCATGCTGACAAATGACAACCAGCTGAAGCAGTTCCAGGAAATCCGGTGCATCACAATTGACGGGTGGGAAGCGGGCTTTGCATCAGGGTTATAATGTGCAGGCCGGGCGAAAGCATCACATTGTATGTAACAGCAGTGATTTCAGACAACGGGAAGGAAAGGAGAAACATTATGAAACGAAATCGAGGACATTTATGGGCAGCACTTTTCATTATGGTGCTGCTGCTTGTGCCGGCGAAGCGCGTCAATGCAGCAGAGCTGAACAAAACGAGTCTGACGCTCTACACCGGGGAGACCTTTACGTTAAAGGTGACAGACGCAGAGGAGACGCCTGTTTTTAAGAGCAGCAAAAGCACGGTAGCCTCCGTGGACAAAAAAACCGGAAAAATCAGCGCAAAAAAGAGCGGAAAAGCGAACATCACCGTCGCGGTCGGGGATGAAACGCTCACCTGCAAGGTGACGGTAAAGAAATCGATTGAGGTAACGGATTATCTGGGCAAGCCGTACACGAAGCTGTCGAAGGCAGTAGGCAGTATCAAACAGGCGGATGCCAGCCAGGAGCCGGTTTCCTATACCGGAACGCTCTACTATTATACGAAGGGGAACGAGCTTTCGGATTTCTTTTTCCGCATCGACAAAAAGACGAAGAAAATCACGTCCCTGCAAAACCGTTGTTTAAAGAAGGTTACGTTTTGCGGTGTCCGGCTGGGCGACAAAAAGTCTGCGGCGGAGAAGCTTCTGAAAAAGAAGGGGATCGGGAAAACGCAGACCTATGAGTCGTCCGTCCGCTATGAATCTTCAAAATACGATGTTTCCGTCGGCTATGAAAACGGAAAGGTTGCCTGGTATCGTTTTCTGGTGAAGTAGTATCATTGACGGAATGGAGCAGAGAGATGAAGACAGGACTGGTTCTGGAGGGCGGCGCGATGCGAGGCATGTACACCGCGGGTGTGCTGGACGTGTTTATGGAAGAGGGAATTACCTTTGACGGCATCATCGGCGTCTCGGCGGGAGCGCTCTTCGGCGTGAATTATCTGAGCAGACAGGCGGGGCGGGTGCTCCGCTACAATAAGCGGTTCAACGCGGACCCCAACTATTTAGGGCTGCGCCCGCTGTTTCGCACCGGAAACATCGTGGATACGGACTACGCGTACCGCAGGGTGCCGCACAAGCTGGATGTTTTTGACGATGAGACATACAAAAGCTCCGATGTTCCCTTTTACGCGGTGGTGACGAACATAAAGACCGGGAAGCCGGAGTATATCAAAATCGACAGTGTCTATGAGCAGATGGATGTGCTGCGGGCTTCCGGCTCCATGCCTTTTGTCTCGCGCCCGGTGAAGGTCGGGCGAAAGCTGTATATGGACGGGGCCATTGCCGACAGCATCCCCTTTGAAAAATTTCTTGATATGGGCTATGAGCGGCTCGTTGTCGTGCTCACAAAGCCGGACGGTTATAGAAAAAAGCCGGTGCCCGCCCCGCTTGCGAAGGCATTTTACGGACGCATGTATCCGAAATTCGAGGAGCGGATCAAGGAGCGCCACGAGATGTACAACGGGACGATCCGGCGCTTAAAAAAGCTGGAGGCAGAAGGCGGGGCGGTCGTGCTGCGCCCCGGCACACACGTAAAGATCAGCCGTGTCGAGAAAAACCCCGAAAAGCTTCAGGCGCTCTACGACGTGGGCGTAAAGGACGCGCGGGATGCGATGGGGCGGATACGGGCGTTTATGCCTGAGCCGGATGCTTTGACGGCAGACTCCCGCGGTTACGGGGAAATCCGTAAGTGATCCGTCAGATCGGTATGATCTATGGGTAATCTTTTAAAATATGCCTCCTTTCTCTTAATCACAGTTGCAGAAAGGGGGCATAAAACGTTTAAAATGCCTCCCGGTACTCGCTGGGGGTCATGTTCGTGTACTGCTTGAAGCAGCGGCTGTAGGTGAGGGTATTTTTATAACCTACCTCCAGAGCCACTGCGTGGATCGGCAGTTTGGAATAAGTTAAAATCTCTTTTGATTTATTGATGCGGTATTCGGTCAGGTACTGGTGCAGGGTCTGACCGGTGTGCGCTTTAAATATTTTGCAGAAATAATACTTGGAAAAGCTCACCTCGGCACAGATGCTGTCGATTGTGAGTTCTTCTTTATAATGCTCGTCGATATAGCGCAGCACCTTGTTTACAACAGTTTGCTGTACCGGTGTTAAAAGCCGCGCTTCGTCGATTGCCCAGGTTACCTGAATCAGTTCGTGGATGATCTGATGGAGCAAAAAGCAGGACTGCATCTGAATATAGATACTCTCTGTATAGTTCAGGTAGCAAAGCTCTGTAAAATAGCCGGAGATGTCGTGGAGGGGCGTGATGGGAATGACGCCCTGGGAATCACGGATCATATTGTAGTAGAGCTTCGCGTGAGTTCCGGTAAAAACGACATAAAAATAGTGCCAGCGAGGGGTGGCTCTGGAAAAGGAGAGCTTTGTGTTGCAGCTGGAGATAACAATGTTTTCCTTATTTATATAGCGGACATCTTTGAACTTGCTGTACTGGGCGACACCGTCAAGCACGTAAAAAATAACAAAATTTGTATAGCTCTGGTTAATATGAAGATGCTTTTCGTTGGAAAATCCGCACTGCAGAACCTGAAAAGGGAGTGAAATGGACTTTCCGTGCAGTGGATTTGCTTTTGTAACATACTTTTTTGGAAGATCTTTTTGTCGCATTTTCATAATAGTTTTCTCCGTCGGAAATGGGCCTTTTTGTGTTTTTTGCTAAAAGATTTGTCTCTTTACATTTAATATAGCACATAATACATGAAAAAACAATATTTGATATCGAAAGCACAAGATTTGATATTGAAAATAGGGGTGATTTGAGGTTAAGTAGAGATACAAGACAAACGCAAGAAAGGAGTAAGGTTAAGGTGAGTGAACAAAATTACATTCTTGAGTTAAAAGATGTGGTAAAAACCTTCGGCGGTGTAACGGCATTAAACGGCGTTTCCTTCCAGCTGAAAAAAGGCGAAATCCACGCACTCATGGGTGAAAATGGTGCAGGCAAATCGACATTTATAAAAGTCATTACCGGCGTTCATCAACCGGACAGCGGGATCATGCTTTTAGAGGGAGAGCGGATTGCCCCCAAGAGCACGATTGATTCCGCGAAGATGGGAATTGCTGCGATCTATCAGCATGTAACCGCATTCCCGGATCTGTCTGTAACGGAAAATATTTTTATGGGGCAGGAGATCAAAAACAAACTGGGAATGTATGACTGGCGGCAGATGCACAAGCGTGCGAAGGAGCTGATTGAGCCGTTAAGTAAAGAGATCGACGTGACAAAGCCGATGGGTTCCTTAAGTGTTGCGGCACAGCAGCTGGTGGAGATTGCGAAGGCGCTGTCAAGGGATGCCCGGATTCTTATCATGGATGAGCCGACTGCGTCGCTTTCGACGAATGAGTGCGAGGAGCTTTACGCGATCGCGGAGCGGCTGCGCAACGAGGGGGTTTCCATAATCCTGATATCCCACAGATTTGAGGATATGTACCGACTTGCAACGCGGGTTACGGTATTTCGGGATGCACAGTACATAGGCTGCTGGGATGTGGATAAGATCTCAAATCAGAAACTGATCGGTGCGATGGTAGGGCGTGAGCTGGATCAGATGTATCCGGAAAAGACAGCAAAGATCGGTGAGACTGTTTTAAAGGTTGAGCATATTTCCAAGGAGGGTTATTTTAAGGATATTTCCCTTGAGGTAAAGCGGGGTGAGATTCTGGCACTGACCGGACTGGTTGGTGCGGGGCGTACCGAGGTGTGCCAGACGATTTTCGGAATCATGAATCCGGACAGCGGAACGATTTCGCTGGAGGGAAAGCAGATTCAGGTGAAGAGTCCGGTGGAGGCTTTCCGGCATGGTATTGGTCTGCTGCCTGAGAACCGGCAGACACAGGGACTCGTCAATGAGCTTCCGATTTACCAGAACGTATCCTCCGCGGATATGAACCATTTTGCAAAGGCGCATATGATCGATGAGAAGGCGGAGATTCAGAACGCGATTGACCTTTGTCAGAGAATTTCCTTAAAGGCAAAGGATATCAGCGCCCCGCCGTCCTCGCTTTCCGGTGGTAATCAGCAGAAGGTGGTTTTTGCGAAGCTTTTAAGCATGCCGCTTAAGGTATTGATTTTAGATGAGCCGACCAAGGGTATCGATGTCGGCGCGAAGTATTCGATTTATGAGATTATGAATGAGCTGGCGTCCAATGGATATGCCATTATCATGGTCTCCTCCGAGATGCCGGAGGTGCTTGGTATGGCAGACCGGATCGTTGTCATGAAGTCCGGGCATGTGAGCGGCGAGTTTAACAATGGCGAGGTATCACAGGAGATGCTTATGGCAGCATCCCTCGGCGAGCACAGAAAGGAGGGCAGTGCATGAAAAAGATAATGGGATATCGGAATATCGGCCTTGTATTCGGCCTGATCGGACTTATGGTGCTGGCGGCAATCATTACGCCGTCCCTGTTTTCCTTTGCAGCGCTCGTTTCCATGCTGCGCAACAACGCGGTTTATGTATTTCTTGCCATCGGTATGATGATCGTGCTTGTGACCGGCGGTATCGATCTTTCGGTTGGCTCCACTCTGGCGCTCTCAGGCGTTGTGTGCACATCTCTGATGAGCACACATATGGATGTTCCTGCCATCGTGTGGGTATTGCTGAGCCTTGTGATCGGCATCATCTGCGGCGCATTTAACGGCTTTGTTGTAGGATATTTAAAGGTTGTTCCGATGATTGCAACCCTCGGCACCATGTATATTTACAGAGGATTTGCATTCCTGCTCTCAGGCGGGCAGTGGTGGTTCCCTCATCAGATTTCACAGCCCTATCAGGACTGGGCGGCAAAGAGTATTGTCAGCGTTCCGGCCATTCTCTGGATCGCAGCGATTGTTTTTATTGCCGCAGCATGGTTTATGGGCTATCGCACAAGTGGCCGCAGAATTTATGCAATCGGAACAAATGTAGAGAGTGCGCAGGTTGCAGGTATCAAGGAGGCGCGGGTTCGTTTCCTAGCATTCGTGATCTGCGGCGCACTGGCAGGTTTGTCAGGAATGCTTTACACGGCAAACTATGCGCTTTGCACCTACAGTATCGGTGACGGCTATGAGCTGCAGGCCATCGCGATCTGTATTCTGGGTGGCGTGAGCATTACCGGAGGCCGCGGAACCGTAGACGGCGTTCTTATCGGCTGGCTGATGATGAGCTTCATCACGCAGTTTATCAGTCTGCTTCCCGGCTTGTCCGTGTGGCAGCACGCACTGCAGGGTGTCATCATCATCGTCGCTGTATTCATTAACATTGCAATGACGCGTTCTTCTGAGAAGCGTTTCCTGAAAGAAAGGGGGGCACTGCTCTGATGGCTGGCGAAAATAAAGGAACAGTCAGAGATTTGACTGTAAAAGATAGTTTTCAATTGAGCAAGTTTCTGGTAAAATGGGAAATGATGCTGGTATACATATTGATTCTGATCAATGTGATCCTTGCGGTTGCAAGGCCCGGATTGTACTTTAACATTGCTACGATCCAGTCCATCATCCAGTCGGGACTTGACTTATCCCCGATGGTTATGGGTATGGTATTTATTCTGCTGCTGGGCGATATCGATGTATCGATTGCGTCGGAGATGGTACTCTCGGGAATGGTTACGGGTATCCTCTGCGATAAGGGTATGCCTGTCATCGTGGCAGTTTTGGCGGGTATCCTTACAGGGGCAGTCTGCGGCGCATTCAACGGCGTTTTGGTCGGCTATGTCAAGATGCCGGCGGTTATCGTGACGATTTCAACCTCCATGCTCTTCCGCGGTATCGTGGAGATCGTGCTGGATGTAAACTCGCTGAAGAATTTCCCGGCGTTTTACAATGCCATCGGCTGGAAAAACATAGGGATTTTACCGATCTGCCTGATCCTGTATGCGGTCATTACGGTTATATTTTACTTTATCCTGCACCGTTCCACCTTTGGACGGCAGCTCTACATTGTCGGAAACAACCCGACGACGGCAACCTACTCGGGGATCCGTGTAGAGCGCTTGAAGCTCATTGTCTTTATCATTATGGGCGTGATGGCAGGTATCGGCTCCATCTTCTTCGTAGGTCGTATGGGCGGCGGTCTTTCCTCCTCCATGGGTACGGGCTATGAGATGGACGTTATCGCGATCTGCGTACTCGGCGGCGTTTCCACCAACGGTGGAAAGGGTAAGGTTTACGGTCCCTTTATCGCTACCTTTATCATGGCATTCCTGCTTTACACGTTAGGACTCGTAGGTGTGGATGCCAACACACGTAAGATCGTAACCGGTATCGTGCTGCTGATTGCGGTACTGATCCCGAATCTGAACAAACAGTTTTTAGCGGATATCCGCGGTAAGTTTGCTTCGAAGTAATCGGGGCAGAGGGCTTTTTCGGCGGCCCAGGCACTGTCCGGGCTGCTGCGGCTTTTCCTGCGGCCTGTGCGGGCCGCGGCCAAAAAGCTATATACAGGGCTTAGAGCACCCTGTTTATAGATAAATCAGGTAGCTGCAAAGTTACTGCGCAGTTGCCGTATTAATTAAAGGAGGGTATAAATTATGATGAAGAAACTTTTAGCTCTGATGCTCAGTGCGAGCATGGTTGCAGGTTTAACTGCCTGCGGCACGACAACCACAGAAGCGCCTGCAGATGGCGAGGACAGCCAGCAGGAAACACCCACAGATGAGGGTGGCGATGATGCGGAAACACCCACAGATGAGGGCGGCGATGACGCGGAAGCTCCCAGCGGCGACGGTTCCGGCAAGCATGTATTCATGTTCAAGTCTACCGGTAACAGCTTCGGCGACCTGATGTTTGAGGGTTACGAGGAGTACATGACAGCGCTCGGCTATGAGGTTGAGTACGACAGCCCGGCTGAGACAACTGTAGCAGCTCAGGTTCAGATGCTGGACGAGCTGATTACACAGGGTGTTGCATCCATCGTTATCTCCACCAACGGTGATACCGGATATGACGAGGTATTCCAGAAGGCAAAGGATGCGGGAATCCCCATCGTTTCCATCGACTCTGAGGCAAGCGTAGACTACCGTCTGGCTCATATCAACCAGGCAGAGGTAGCTGATATCGGTTCTTACTTAGTACAGGCTGCTGTACTGATCACGCTTGGTATCGACTATCCGGGCGACGGCAAGATGGAAGAGACTCTTTCATCCGAGCTGGCAAACTACTCCGGCGACGAGATCGCTCTCGGCGTTCTCTCCGCAGGTGTTGACACACCGGTTCAGAACAGCTGGATCGCAGCTATGGAAGAGGAGCTTGCAAAGGATATGTACAAGGGTAAGGTTAGTCCGAACCTTGACAAGAAGTACGGTAACGACGATCCGACCGAGTCTACGACACAGGCAAACGCTTTCGTAGCAGAGAACAAGGTTGATTGTATTATCTCCCCCACCACTGTTGGTATCGCAGCAGCAGGTCAGGTTTTGAAGTCTGCAAACAGCGAGATCAAGCTGACCGGTCTGGGACTTCCTTCAGAGATGCAGTCCTTCATGCCTATGAGTGCTGATGATGATGCATTTGCATCCGTATGTCCTTACATGATGCTGTGGGATGTTATCCATCTTGGAGCAGTAGCTGGTGCGGCAATCGACGCAGCAGTTAAGAACGGCTGGACAGGCACAGACGGTGAGACATTCACCATGGCTGCATTCCGTGATTATCCGGAAGAGGATTACTCTGTTTATACACAGGGCGACGGCACCTTCGTATTAGCAGGTACGCCTTACATCTTCTACAAGGACAACATGGCTGAGTGGGTTAGCGTTCTGTAAGATTTAAAAATTTCAGACGAAAACCGAAACAGGGGCTGCATTTGCAGTCCCTGTTTTTATGTGCAGACAGGCATCTGATTACGTACAGATGCTTTTTTTTGCTTGCAGAAAAAGCAGGTGGCAGAGAAATACGACTGCCGGGCGTATGGTGGGAGTATTGATATACACTGCGTTTTTTGGCATCATTTTGTATCGGAAGGATAAATTTGCTGTAACATTTCGGATGATCTTCGGATATATGTTGTATCAAGAAACGCAGGAGGTATGAGATGAGAAAATTAAACGTCGTTGCGTTGTCAGGCTTCGCTATGTGCTTTTTGGCGATTTTGTTTGGAATCGCAACCAACGGGGGAATTGCAACGATCTGGAACTTTATTCACGGTCCGTCGCTGATTGTGACGCTGGGCGGAGCGCTCTTTGCGTCTGTGACGACGGCGGATTCCTTCGGGGATTTTATTGATGGCTGCCGGGGATTGGGCTATGCGTTTCACACGCCAGGCAAAAACCCCCGCGAGGTGTCCGAGCAGATGCTTGAGCTGGCAGACGTGGCGCGTAAAGAGGGGCTTTTAGCATTGGAGGGCAACGAGGAGACGATGGAGGATGAATTTATGAGCAAGGGCGTGCGCCTGATTGTGGACGGAACCGACCCGGAGCTGGTAAAGGATATTTTGGAAACGGAGTTTTTACATAAGGAGGAGCGCAACCGCAAGCAGGTTCGTTTCTGGCAGGATTTAGGCTCCGCAGCGCCGGCCTGGGGAATGGTCGGGACCCTGCTTGGGCTTATCAATATGATGAAATCTATGGGAACGGACTCCTCCGCCATCGGCGCGGGCATGTCGCTGGCCCTCATCACAACACTTTACGGTTCGGTTATCGCTAACTGGGTCTGTATTCCCGTTGCCCGCAAGATCGAGAAAAACGGCGATCAGGAGAGCCTTGTCATGGAGGTGACGCTGGAGGGCCTGCTCTCCATACAGGCAGGCGAAAATCCTGGAGTGATAAAGGAGAAGCTCAAAGCCGTATTCAGCGACGGTTCGAGGGAAAAAGAAGCAGAACCGTAATAACATCAATGCATCACAATTCCATCAAATTCTTTTTCTTGCATTTTATCGGTGTTTCTGATATGTTGATTAATACAGGTATATATTTTTTAGAGACAAAAGCCCTGTATGCGCATAAAAGATATGGAGTAAGAAAGGAAAAAAGATGGATATATTTGGGGTACTTACCATGTTGGGAGGTCTGGCGCTGTTTTTGTATGGAATGCATACGATGGGTGACGGACTTGCAAAGATGGCAGGCAGTCGGTTGGAGCAGATTTTGGAGAAGCTTACGGGAACGCCGCTTCGCGCGGTGCTGCTCGGCGCGGGCGTGACTGCCGTGATTCAAAGCTCCTCCGCCACAACGGTTATGGTGGTGGGCTTTGTCAATTCGGGCATTATGAAGCTGTCGCAGGCAGTGGGAATCATTATGGGAGCGAATGTGGGGACGACGGTAACCTCATGGATTTTAAGCCTCTCGGGGCTGGAGGGCGACAGCTTTCTTGTGCGGATGCTAAAGCCAAGCTCCTTTTCCCCGATTCTGGCGTTGATCGGCGTCGTTTTTCTGCTCTTTTTGAAGGATGAGAAGAAGAAAGATCTCGGAACGATTTTTCTCGGTTTTGCGGTGCTGATGTTCGGCATGGACACGATGAGCTCGGCAGTAAAGCCGCTGGCCGAGGTACCGCAGTTTACGCGGCTGTTCACGGCCTTTGAAAGTCCTTTGCTTGGACTGCTTGTCGGTGCGCTTGTGACTGCGGTGATTCAGAGCTCCTCCGCTTCCGTCGGTATTTTGCAGGCGATGTGCGCCACCGGTGCGGTGAGTTATGGAGCAGCGATTCCGATTATCATGGGGCAGAATATCGGAACGTGCGCAACCGCACTGCTTTCAGGCATCGGCGCGAGCAAAAACGCGCGGCGCGCCTCGCTCGTTCATCTGTATTTTAATCTCATTGGCACGGCGTTTTTTATGATTCTCTTTTACGCGTTTCACGCCGTCTTTGAGTTCGAGTTTCTGGAGCATTCGGCAAACGGTGCGGGTATCGCGCTTGTCCACAGCGTGTTTAATATTACGGCTACGATTCTGCTGCTTCCGTTTTCAAAGGGCCTGGAGCATCTTGCGGTGCGCACGATCCCGGATTCGGCAGATTCATCCGCAGAAAAGAGCCGCAAGAAGACAAAAGACGAGGGACTGCGGTTTTTGGACGAGCGCTTTCTGGAGCGGCCGGCCTTTGCGGTGGCGCAGTCCAAGCGGGCGGCCTTTGCAATGGCGAAGCTGGTAGATGAGGCATTAGATATTTCTTTGAATTTGAATGTGGCATATGAAAAAAAGCAGTATAAGCGTGTCTGCGAGCTGGAAGAGCGGGCGGATATGTACGAGGATGCGCTTGGGACGTATCTGCTCAGGCTATGTACAAAGCCTCTTTCCGAGCAGGACAACCATGTGGTGACAACCCTGCTGCACGGCATCAGCGATTTGGAGCGCATGGCGGATCACGCCCTTGCGCTGGCGGAAAACGCAAAAAGAATGCACAAGGAGGATGTGCAATTTTCGGGGAAGGCGAAGGCGGAGCTTGCAGTATTTTCACAGGCGCTCCGGGATATTTTAAAACAGACCTTTAAGGCAGTGGGCCGGGGGGATGTGGACGCTGCGGCACAGGTGGAGCCTCTGGGCGAGGTGATCCATGATTTAAAGGAGGAAATTCGCGCGAATCATGTCAGACGACTGGCAAAAGGGAAATGTACAATCCAGCAGGGCTTTGCCCTCACGGATTTTGTGACAAACGGGGAGCGAGTTGCCGACCACTGTTCGAATATTGCGGTGGCATTGATTCAGATGGACGAGACGAGCCATGAGTCGCACAAGTATCTGGGTCAGATCAAGGCGCAGGATCCTGCGTTTGCACAGCTTTATGGCAGCTATAAGGAGCGCTACACGCTGGGCTGACGGCTGAAAAACGATCGTATGCATTGTGGTAAGCTGCACAGAAAATCCATGGAAAATCTGGTTTTTCATGTGAGATTTTGTGCAGTTTTTTTGTAACAGTTCAGCCTTCCAGTTTAGACTAACGGGTTATGCACCGGCTAAAA
>CASCGD010000026.1 GCA_949132985.1 uncultured Lachnospiraceae bacterium | reverse complement strand
ATTTTTTGCCGTTTATGATACTTCCCATGTATACCACCTTAAGCAAGCTGGATAACAGCCTTTTGGAGGCGGCGGCGGATTTGGGGGCAAACCCGGCTCAGGTATTTTTTAAGGTGACGCTTCCGCTGTCCGTCCCGGGTATTATCAGCGGTGTGGTCATGGTCTTTCTGCCCTCCATGACAAATTATGTTGTGCTGGACATGCTCTACAACAGCACCTATATTATGGGAAGCCTGATCGGGAGCTATTTTTCGGCCTACGACTGGCATAACGGCTCGATGATTGCCCTTGTGTTGCTGCTTATTATATTGATCTTCACTTTGATTACAGACCGCTATTCGGATGAGGAAGCGGGGAGAGGAGGTGCGTTGCTGTGAGAAATTTCGCTGAGAGACGGCTCACGGTGGAAACGGATGTCGAGAAACGTTCGGTGGTGAAACCGGCCGCCGTGAGACGATCCAGGCAAAAGAAATATGCCGCCCGCATTTACATGGGACTTTTGCTGTTGCTCATCTATCTGCCGATCCTTATTCTGGCAGCGTACAGTTTTACGACCTCCACTACCATCGGAGCGATCCGGGGGTTTTCCCTGAAAAACTACGGCACGCTTTTTTCCAATGACGGGCTGCGAAATATGATTCTCGGGACACTTGTGCTGGCGTTCGGCTCCGCGCTGATCGCGACGGTGCTTGGGACGCTTGGCGCCATCGGCGGCTTTTATTCGAAGCCTCTGGCGGGCGGTTATATCAGCGCATTGAATGAAGTCCCGGTGGTCAATGCGGATGTGGTGACCGGCTTTTCAGTCTGTATCGCTCTCGTTGTCGTCTGCGGTATCGACAAGAGCACGTTTATTCCTCTGGTTGCGGGGCATGTGGTGCTGGCGGTTCCCTTCGTCTACCTCTCGGTTCTGCCGAAACTCAAACAGATGGACCCGAGCCTCTATGAGGCGGCCATCGACCTTGGTGCGACACCGAAGCAGGCACTTACGAAGGTTGTGCTGCCCCAGATTTATCCGGGCATTGTCTCGGGGTTTGCATTGGCGCTGACACTCTCGCTGGACGATTATTTTATTGCAAGCTACACGAAGCCTGCTACCTTTGACACCATCAGTACTTACGTGGTGAACGCCACAAAGGGTTCTCAGACGGAGATCAAGACGGCGCTGTGGGCGCTCTCCACGGTGATTTTTGTGGTGGTCATTCTTGTGGTGATCGGCATGAACCTCGCCGCAAAAAAACGCGCCGCCGTGTTTGTGCTGGCGCTGTGCGCAGGTGTGCTTGCAGGTGTGGCTGCACCTGCGGTGACGGCACGGGCGGCGCAGCCGCAGACCGCCGCGGACGGTGCAAAGCGCAGTGGCGTGGCCGCCCCGGCAGCGACAGTGCAGCCGCAGGCCGCTGCGGACGGTGCAAAGAGCAGCGGAGTGGTCGTCCCGGCAGCGACAGCGCAGCCGCAGACCGCCGCGGACGGTGCAAAGCGCAGTGGTGCGGCCGCAGCGGATGACGCGAAGGACGGCGGCGATGTGACGGTGCTGCGCGTCTGCAGCTGGGAGGAATACATCGATCTCGGCGGCTGGGAGGATGATGAGCGCATCAGCCTGGATAACGGCGCGGATATTTTCGGTGTGAATCCGATGTATGAGGATTTTGAGGACTGGTATTTTGAGACGACCGGGAAGCGGGTGAAGGTCGAGTATTCCTGCTTTGGAACGAATGAGGATCTCTACAACCAGCTGACACTGGGAGACACCTATGATCTCGTCTGTCCCTCGGATTATATGTTGATGAAGCTCATCGCGGAGGACATGGCCATACCTTTTTCCGGAGAATTTTTCGACCCGGAAAACGAGTACAACTATTACACGCGGGGCGTTTCACCTTACATTGCCCGGGTGTTTCAGGAGAACGAAATCGGCGGCACGGCATGGGAAAAATACGCCGCGGGCTACATGTGGGGGACGACGGGGGTACTCTACAATCCAAAGCGCATGAGCGAGGAGGAGGCATCCACCTGGGCGGTGTTTGCAAATCCGAAGTTCCATCGCCAGGTGACGCTCAAGGACAATGTGCGGGACACGTATTTTGCGGCTTTGGGGCTTCTTCGGGGGGAAAAACTCACTGCGGAGGAGTTTGTCGATGCGCCGGACTATGAGACGCGTCTGGCAGAGATGATGAACGACGTAACGCCGGAGGCCATCGGAGAGGTAGAACGGCTGTTGCAGCACATGATGGGAAATATTTATGCGCTGGAGACGGACAGCGGAAAATCGGACATGGTGACCGGAAAGATCGCGGCAAACTACCAGTGGTCGGGGGATGCGGTATTCGCTATGGACCAGGCCGAGGAGGACGGTGTCTATCTTTCCTATGCGGTGCCGCGGGAGTGCTCGAATCTCTGGTTTGACGGATGGATCATGCTGAAAAAGGGAATCGGCTCCGACAAAAAAAAGCAGGCGGCGGCGGAGGCTTTCGTGAATTTTGTGTCAAGGCCGGACAATGCGGTGCGCAACATGTACTACATCGGCTATACATCCGCGATCTCGGGCGGGGAGGATGACACGGTTTTTTCCTACATCGACTGGTGCTATGGAGCCGAAGACGGGGAGGAGGCAGCTGCCTATCCGCTGGGTTATTTCTTTTCGGGGAACGAGAGCGGCGACGAGCGGTATACGGTATACACGTCAAAAGAGCAGGTCAGCAGGCAGCTCTATGCGCAGTATCCGACAAAAGAGGTGATTGAGCGGACGGCGATCATGGGTTATTTTGATGAGGAGGAGACGAAGAATATCAATCAGATGTGGATTAATATCCGCTGCTTTCATGTCTCGGACGTGCCGGCGGGCGTGTGGGTGTTTGTGGCTTTCGCTGCCGCGGCTGCTGCGGCGGCGTATGTGCGGCACCGCAGAGGGCAGATGTGGAGGTGAGGGAATATGATGCTTTTGAAACGGAAAGGAGCAATGCCCGGATGGCTGGCAGGAGCAGCATTTCTTGTCTGTGCCGTTGTGCTGACGGCGATTCTGGCAACGGAGACGGTTCCCCGCAAAACGGAGCTGTGGCTGGAGTCATGCGTCAACGGCAGTGTGATGACGATTGATGAGAGCTGGGCTTACGAAGGCCCGCTTACACTAACGGTGGTGCTTCCGGAATGGGAAAGCAGGTGGCGCCCGATGCTGGCGGTCAACACGAATATTGGCGGGGCGGAGGTGTTTTTGGATGGGGAGCGTCTGGGACGTCTGGAGGCCGGGGATCAGGAGATGCTGGGCCGCATTTTCTTTATGCTGCCCGGGGACTGTGCCGGAAAAACGGTTACTTTGGAGATGACAAAGGCTGCGGGAGAGCCGCTGCCGGTTCTGTGCCTCACGGACGGCGGCGTCATAGATGAAAACACCAGCGTCATTGCTGCGAAAAATGCACTTCCGGCCGCAGCCTTTGGTATGGTAGCGCTGCTTGCCATCGGGCTGTTTTTCTATGGCCTGACAGAGTCAAACCGCGCCTGGCGGGTCCTGCTGCTTGGGTTTACCGCCCTAAGCCAGATGCTCTATTTCCACGCCCAAAACCGGAACGGGTATATGATTCCCCCTGCACTCTACGGAATGTCTCTTCGCCTGTCCGGTGCGGTATTGTATGCGCTTCCTCCGATCTTTTTGCTGCTGCATATGAAAAAATGCAGGAAGCTTTTCCTGCCGTTTGCTGTTCTCCCTGCACTGGTCTATTTTGTGGTCGCGGGATTCCAGACGGTGGTTCCTGCTTTTTCCATGATCGGTTCCCGGGTGGGGGAGGTGTTTTATGTTACCGTGGCAGCGCTTGTAGTCTGTGCCATATTGGAATACCGGGATGAAAATCAGATGTTTTGCCTGTTTCTGCCGGGGCTTGCGTTATCTGCTGCCGGGGTCGGGGCGGCGTGTCTTTTGTCCTGGCTGTGCGGAGGCGGACTGCATTCGTATATGTGGTTTCTCATGGACCAGATTCTGGCACACCTCCCGGATTTTCCGCTGTACTGGTGGAGCACGTTTCTGCTCCTTTTGTGCTTTCTTGTCAGCGTGCTGTACCAGCTTCGGTCTATGGCGGCACAAAAGGCCCAGGTGCAGGCGCTGTCCGCGCGGGAAAGTATCGCGCAGGAACAGCTTGCGGTGGTACGGGAGAGTGAAGAGTCTCTCCGCAGGATGCGGCATGAAGCCGTGAATCATTATACGGTCCTGCAAAAGCTGTGCCAGGACGGAGCATGGGACAGGCTGGGAAACTATCTGGAGGACCTGCTGGCTGACGTGGAGGCGATTCCTGCCATCGCATATGTCGCGCATCCGGCCGTCAACGCGGTTCTGACTGTCATGCTGGCCCGTGCGAAGAAGCAGGGGATAAGGGTGGAGCATGAGGTGAGTGCGCGGCAGAAGCTGCCGTTTCCGGATATGGAGCTTTGCAGCATTCTGATGAATTTTCTGCAGAATGCCCTGGACGCCAATGCGCTGGCTCCGGAGGGGGCAGAGAAATGGCTGAGGGTCAGCATACACGTGCGGAAGGCGCATTTGTACATCGGTGTGGAAAATTCCCGGTTTGCCCCGGTGAAATACGATGAGGAAACCGGCCTGTGCCGCACGACAAAAGAGAACCGGACCGTTCACGGTTATGGACTGCGGGCAGTACAGGCCGTGGCGCGGAAGTATCAGAGCGAGCTGCTGCTGGAATTCCCGGACGGGCTGTTTTGTGCCTCCACAGCGTTGCAGATGCCGGAAAAATGACAGGAGATGCGCACCGGCTTTTTTACTTGATGAAAGCGATATACCGCTTCTTGAGCTCTTTGCGCCGGGAACGGCTGACAGGAAGCTCCCTGCCGTTATCCAGTATCAAAGTGCCCTCTCTCAGGCGGTAGATGTGTTCCATGTTCACAAGGATGCTGAAATGGCTGCGGCAGAACCGTTCTCCGCTCAGACGGGGAATCAGGTCGGAAAAATTCTGGTTGATATAGAGTACCTCTCCCCCTTGCAGGTAGACGGCAGATTTATGGCTGGTGGCTTCCGCGTAGAGGATGCTGCCGGCATCCACCGTCCGCCAGCAGCCATCCACAGGGAGATTGATCTGTTCCGGATGGTAGTTCTCCCGCAGGTCCCTCTCGATCACTCCCGAGAGCTTCTCCGGGTCTACCGGTTTGAGCAGATAGTGAAGCGGGCGGGTGTCAAAACAATCGAAAACATATTCGCGGTGAGCGGTGATGTAGACAATGGAGCAGTCCGCGCCCCTTTCCCGCAGATGCGCGGCGAGGGAGAGTCCGCTTTCATGCTCCAGCTCGATGTCGAGCAGGAGGAGGTGAAAAGCGGACGGGTGCTTTTTCATCTGTGCCAGCAGCGGTGCGGGAGAGGAAAAACAGTGAATGGAATAATCAACATCCCGCCGGAGGCCTCTGGCCTCCAGAATATGGCAAAGCGCAGCTTCATTTTGTTCTGCTGCATGTGGATCGTCATCGCAGATGGCAATCTGATACATCGGTCATTCCCTCCTTTTTTATCAGGTGCATGATACCTGGCCGCGAACCTCATGTTTCGCCGGTGGCTCGCATGCGCCAGGTTCAGGTATTACCCGCACTAAGTTCATACTATATCATATCTGTTTTCTGACGTCAAAATATCATTGTCAGGGAGAAAAACGAAAACTGCAAAGCAGGAAAAAAATGCAAAGTAGGTAAAAAAACTGCAAAGTGGGAAAATCTTCTTGCTATTCAATTTGGGAATATCATACAATTTCAGTGAATTATGCAAATTTTTAAGTTCGGAAAATTTTTGTACGGGCGGCTGTGGATACAAAAGAAAAGGAAGGTAGGACGTTGCTTGAAAATAACGATTACTTTGTGAAAAATACGCTGCGGAAGTATTTTGTTCCGACTGTCATTTCGATTTTGGGATCGACGGCGATCACTTTTATCAACACGCTGATTACCGGCAATCTCTATGAGAAGGCCGCGCTTGCGGCGGTGAATCTGATCAATCCGGTTACATTCCTGTTTGCAATGTTCGGCTGTCTGATCTGTATCGGCGGTTCCACGTGTACATCGGTTGCGATGGGACGGGAGGATGATGAGGCGGTGGGGGCGTATGTGACGCTTTCGCTGATCGCCGTGGTTGTCATACCGCTGCTTTTTTCGGTGACAGGGATGCTTTTTTTCCGCCCGCTTTTAAGCCTGCTCGGGGTCACGGATGAGCTGTATGCGGCAGCGGCGGATTACGGGCGCGTGATGCTTGCGACGGGAATGTTTACTTCGTTTATGTACTATCCGTTTAATTTCCTGCGCGTGGATGGGCGCGGGCAGTATTCGATGCTGATATTCGGCGCCATGGGCGTGCTTGACGTCCTGTTTGTTGTGGGCTTTCACCGCGCGGGGTTTGGCCTTGCGGGCGTGGGAGCTGCGGTGGCGCTGAGTACGGCACTGGCATCTGCGGGCGGGCTGGCCGTGCTTTTTTTCGGAAAAGGGCACCAGCTTCGACTCGGGCGCGTGCGGCATCCGTGGAGTGAATTGCTTCAGATTTTTTATGCGGGAGGAGCGGCGGCGCTCAATAACCTGTGCAATATGCTGCGCACGATTTTTTTGAACGCTCTTGTGCTGGCTGCGCTGGGGCAGGACGGTGTGAGCATGTTTGCCGCGGCGTGCGCAGCGCTCAATTTCGCGAGCGCATTTGTTGCGGGTGCGGGTCAGGCGATCTCACCGCTGGCCGGCGTTTTTTTCGGGGAGCGGGACGATGTGAGCCTGCGCATGCTCATGAAAAGTGCGGTGCGTTATTCGCTGTTTCTGATGAGCGGTGTGTTTGTGCTCTCGCTCGCGGGCAGCGTGCCGCTGGCATATGCCTTTGGCATGCGCGGTGCGTATATGGTGAAAGGAACTGCGGCGGCAATCTGCTGGGTGATGTTAAGCCTCATACCGGCGACGATCGCCAACTGCTATATTTTTTATTACATGACGATTCGCAGGAGCGCGTTTGCCTCCCTGCTTACTTTCTGCCGTTCCTTCGGCTTTGTGGCTTTATTTGCAAAGCTTTTTGCCATGGCCGGGGCGCGGCAAATCCTGCTCGCGGCGTTTGCGCTCGGAGAGCTGGCGACGCTTGCGCTGAATGTGCTGCTCGCCGCAGGCATATGCAAAAGGCATCCGCAGCTGGAGGGAATGCTGCTTTTGGAGCGGCGGCGGGAGAAAGATTGCTACATTTCATTTTCCGTTCCGGGCAGCGTCGACGGCGCGATGACGGCATCTGCGCGCATGGCCGAGTTCTGCGCGCAGCAGGGGCTGGATGATCAGGTGTCCATGATGCTTCCGCTGGCGATTGAGGAAATGCTTGTGCTCGTGAACGAGCACTGCTTTGAGGGAAATGAGAAAATGTTTTCCGATGTGCGCATTTTTTTGAGCAATGAGGAGGTTTTGCTTCGCATCCGCTGCGGGGGAAAACTGTTTGACCCGATTGCGGATTACCGCAGGCGCACGGTGAGGATGAGCGGGGAGGAGCTTTTGATGGACGAATCGCTCGGTATACGGATGATCACGGAGGCGGCGAAATCCGTGACCTTCCGAAGGACGCTCGGCGTGAATAATCTGGTTGTGATTTTATAAGGGATAAAGGGACAGGAAGATGTTACAAAAGGAAGACGTCCAATTTCCACCGCTTGAGCGGGAGCTGGAAAATCAAAGGACCGGTGCGCGCGTGCGGTTTCGGATGCGTCCGTTTGCGTGCGGGGATGAACAGGGCATGATCGCGTGTATACGGGACGAGTATGCCGACAGCTATTTCAAGCAGGATTTTTACGACCCGGCCAGGCTGCGCGAAAAGGCGCTTGGCAGGCATTATGTGTTTTTTGTGGCGGAGGCGAAGGGAGAGATCGCCGGAATGGAGATCTTTACGCTCTTCTGTGAGCACGGGGATGATTATATAGAGCCCGCGTCGCAGATTTTAAGAGTCAGATACCGGGGGTTCGGACTTTCCGCCGCGCTTGTCGAATATACGTTTCCGCTCGCGAAGGCGATGCGCCCGTTGGCGTTGTTTGTGCATGCGGTTACGTTCCACACGATTACGCAGAGGGTGTGCGGGGCGCAGGGAATGCGTGCGACCGGCTTTCGGCTCGGCAGATTTTTGACGGAGCGGATGCAAAACAGCTATGAGAGGGGCAGATGTCCGAAGTATTCCGAGGGGATTATGATCCTGCCGGTGGAAAAGCGCGAGGCAGGCACCCTTTATGTGCCAAAAGAGCTTGGCAGGGTTGTGTCGGACTGTTACGAGAGGCTCGGTATGAGCTATGAGCTCTGCCATGAGAGCGCGCCGTTGCCGCCGTCTTCCGCACAGCTTTTTGTTTCGGCGGATGAGCTGCAGCGCATGGTGTTCATCCGGCTGGAGCGCTGCGGCGCGGACGTGATCGAACAGGTGCAGGCAGCTCTGGCGGACCGCAGCCAGGACGGCTGGACGTGTCAGATGAAACTGCCGGTGTGTGACGGCTACGCCATCACCGCCTATGAGCGGCTGCGGGAGATCGGTTTTTTCTTTACCGGCGTCCAGGCGGCGTGTTCAGACCGGGAGTGGATCTATATGCAGTGGTGCGGCGGCCTGGAGCTGTATTTGGAGGATTACGCGCTGACCGGGGAGTTTTGCCTGATGCGTGATGAGATCAAGCGGTTTTATACGAGGAGGAAGGGTTTATGAACCTGAGGAAAAAAATCAGTCTGACCTGTATCGGCCTGGTGCTTTTGGTGGCGGCGACGGTCGGTATCGTGGTGATTGTTCAGATGAATGTGCTGCACGGCGATGTCATGCAGTCGAACGACATGTTTACCGAGACGGCCGGGGAGATGTCCGCGGCGTCCATGACAAGCCAGATACGCATACGGATGACAGAACTGGCAAGGGGAAATGCCGCGCTGGCAAACACAAAGTTTGAGTCGCTGGAGGAGCAGGTGAAGATACTCGCGGATCAGGCGAAAAAGCTCTATGAGAATCCAAAAGTCTACGGCGCGCGCATGGTGGAGGAGCCGGACGCGGCAGACGACGGCAGCCTGAGCGTGCAGCTTTTGCATTCCAAAAAGGTGAAAAACCTTGACGCGCCCGGAATACAAAAAGAGATCGGGCTGCTCGGAAATCTTTCCGACACGCTCTACGAGATCAACAACCATTTTGAAAATATAGCGTCTGACTATGTGGCGATGGAATCCGGCCTGATGATCCAGGCGGATTATATCGCCGGCTCCAAGTTTGCGGAAGACGGAAGCGTCCTGCCCTATGAGGCGGATGAGCGTCCGTGGTATGCAGGCGCGAAGGAGACGCAGGCGCCATATTTTACGCCGGTGGTCCGGGATGCACACACGGAGGGCATCGGCATTATGTGCGGCGTGCCGATCTATGTGGACGATACGTTCATGGGCGTTGCGGGCGCGGGCATGTATCTGGAGGATATCGAGCGGCTGGTCACGGATATAAAGCTTGGCAGAGAAGGGTATGCCTGTATTGTCAACCAGAACGGGCAGGTCATTTTTTCGCCCAGGGAGAGCGGAGAGCTGATGGTGGATGTGGAAAATCAGACGGATCTGCGCGAGAGCGAAAACTGGCAGCTCAGATCGCTCGTACATACGGCGCTCTTCGGAGGAAGCAGTATCGCGAAGATGGAGCTTGACGGGGAGTATTGCTATATCGCAGGCGCGCCGATGGATAAGGTCGGCTGGGCGTTTTTAACTGTATTAAAGGAGGAGGAAGTGACGGCCCCGACATTGGAGCTGCGGGATCAGCTCCAGATTCAGGCAAAACAGACGGAGAAGGATATGCAGCACACGATCCGGGTGTCTCTCCTGACGATTGTGCTGCTGCTGTTGTTTTTCTGCGCGCTGGTGCTTGGCGTATCCATCGTGCTCGCAGCGCATATCGTAAAGCCGATTCGGATGCTGACGGACCGCGTCAGCCTCATAGACGGGGATAACCTTGATTTTGCGTGGGAGTATGAGAACCGCGACGAGACGGCGGTGCTCGCGTCGGCGTTTCTTGGCATGACACAGAAAATGAAGCAGTACATTCAAAATATCACGGAGATCACAGCGGAAAAGGAGCGCATCGGCGCCGAACTGAACGTCGCCACAAAAATACAGGCGGATATGCTGCCGAAAATCTTTCCGGCATTTCCGGAACGCGATGAGTTTGATATTTTTGCCAAGATGGATCCGGCGAAGGAGGTCGGCGGTGATTTTTATGATTTTTTCCTTGTGGATGACGACCATCTCGCGATCGTGATCGCGGACGTTTCGAGCAAGGGCGTGCCGGCGGCGCTGTTTATGGTCATTGCAAAAACACTGATCAAAAACCATGCGCAGAATCATTGTTCGTCGCTGGGCGAGCTGTTTTCCAGGGTAAACACGCAGCTGTGTGAGGGAAATGACGAGGGAATGTTTGTCACGTCGTGGATGGGGCTGCTCACCATCAGTACGGGCGCGCTGGAATTTGTCAACGCCGGCCACAATCCGCAGCTTGTCATGTACGAAGACGGCTATGAATGGATTGAGGCCCAGCCCGGCTTTGTGCTCGCGGGTTTGGAGGGCATACCGTACACCAGCGAATATTTGCAGCTTACGCACGGTTCCCGTATTTTTCTTTACACGGATGGCGTGACGGAGGCGCAAAATGATAAAAACGAGCTGTTTGGAGAGGAGCGCCTGCTGGAAAGTCTTGCGAAAAACGGAAAGCTGCCTCTGCCGCAGATGTTATCCTGTATACGCGCGGATATCGACGCGTTTGTCAGTACGGCAGAGCAGTTTGATGATATCACGATGCTTGGGCTGGTTTACAAATAAGAAACAGGTGCGGTTACTCGTCCGCGAATACAAGGTAGTTTTGATGGATGTATCCGGTGATGTCTCCGGTCTGAATCTCGTACCATTTACCGGAAGCGGACAGCACGGTTACCGCGTCTCCCTCGCAGACACTGCCGATGATTTCGGAGCCGGAATCTGCCGCGGCGCGGAGGTTGACCCGCGCGCCCGCCTGTTTTGTGGAAACATAGCCGGTGTTTTCGGGCGGCGTTTCCGGTTCTGTCGTTTCTGGTGTCTCCTGGGGTTCTGCATCCGCCTCCCCGGAGGCCTGCGGCGTCGCTTCCGGCTCCGGGGAAGCCTTTTCCTGAGGCGTGTTATCCCGGGAGTCCGCATGCGCATCGATCCGCTGCTGTATGTCCGGGGGCAGCTTTAGCGGGGCGGAGGAGCTGCCCGCCCTGCCGGAATCGTTCTTTTCGTCTGCAAGGTGCCGGGGCAGCGCGATACACACTGCGGCGGAAATGACGAGGTAGATTAGCAGCAGCGCCCGGATGATGTGCGTTTGATTCAGCTTCAATGGGCACCTCCTGTACGGTTGGCGGCGGGTAACTGGATGTAGATCGCCATGCCGGAATCGGCGCTGCTTCTGGCGTAGATGGTTCCGCCGTAATACTCGACGATCGCCTTTGCCTGTGCGAGCCCGAGACCGTTTCCGCTGACACGGTTGGAACCCTGATAATTCAGTTCAAAAATATGTGTGGTTTCCTGTTCGGAAAGACCTGCGCCGTTATCCTTGAGCACGATAAACAGATCGCTGCCAACGAGTGAGACGGTGATGACCAGATTGCCGTTGCGCTGCATGTATTTCACAGAATTGTCAATGATGTTGCGAAACAGGATGTGCAGATAGTTTTCAGATGCCTGTATGGGCAGCTCACTGC
Organism: uncultured Lachnospiraceae bacterium; assembly: GCA_949132985.1. Classification (GTDB taxonomy): domain Bacteria; phylum Bacillota; class Clostridia; order Lachnospirales; family Lachnospiraceae; genus W0P33-017. The sequence goes on along the minus strand of CASCGD010000026.1, from coordinate 21,490 downwards.
TGCTGGTGGACAGCTGAAGCTGAATGCCGCGGCGGGCGCAGAATGAGGACATTTCCCGTATCACGCTCTCTGTGACGGCAATGATGTTAAGCGCCTGTGCCTTATCCGGCTCGGGCAGCAGACGGTTCGCGCTTTGCATCTGGGCGGCTTCGTCCAACTGTGCCTGGAGACTGAGCTTGTCGTCAGCAAGCTCCTGAAGGGAGGCTTCGGCTGCGCGCAGCCTGCGCCTGCAGTCATCGTACTGTGTCTGCAGTGCGAGGAGCTTTTCACTGTTGTCCCTGAAACGGCTGCGCTCCGCTTCCAGATCATTTGCGTGGGCCCGGGCGTTTCCGTATGCCTCCAGCAGGCGGCTTTGGCTGACAAGCAGGTAGGTGAGCGCAAGAATGCCGTGGGCGAGCATGCAGATGATGCCGACAATCTCTGAGCCGAACAGCAGACAGGCGGCGCCGCCGGCAAAGGAAAGCAGCATGCAGGCAAGCAGAAACAGCTCGAGACCGGAGTGCGAGAGCACATCCGGAGGGGATGACGTAGTAGATTTCATGTTGTTCATAGATATACTCCTTCGTGGAAAGTTACAATATCTGACAATACCTGAAAAAAGTGTAAGTGAAAAAATAGCGTTCGTCAAGTGCGAAAGCAGATGACAGACGCGAAAACGGAGGAAATGCATATGCAGTCGATCAACAGCTACCGAAGGGCAAAACAGGAAGCGGAAGGCGAAAAGAAGCAGCGGCCGCAGCCTGACTGGGAGCCGGACTCCATGGAGCTGGAGCAAAAGCGGGGGCGTGCGGCGGCGCTGAACAGGCAGACGGACATTTTCGGCCGCCGGGAGCAGGGGCTGAACCGGACGCCAGGCGTGTTTGAACAGACGGCGCTTTTTCATGTGGACGGGACGCGCGGCGCTCGGGAGTAGCATGGCGGCAGTCCGGCCGCAGCCGCACAGCCGGCGTCCCGGAGCAGAACAGCCGGTAATCCGCAGGCTGCACGGATATGCTGTACTGATATGGAAGAATATTTGACAAGGCAGGGAATTTACGATGGAGAACAGAGGAATAGAAAAGGCGGAGGAACCGGAAGAGAAGGTACGGGTGCTGCTGGTGGAGGACGACGAGGATCTTTTACTCATCACTGCCATGAAGCTGCAGCGGCGCGGCTATGAGGTCATTTCCGCGCAAAACGGGGCGGAGGCGATGGCGGCGGTCAGGACGCAGCGGATTGATCTGCTGCTGCTCGATGCGATGCTGCCGGACTGCGATGGGCAAAAGCTGTGCAGACAGCTGCGCGGCGAGCCTTACAGCTATGACGGTCCGGTGATTTTTGTGAGCTGCATGGGGGACAGCACGAGCATTGTCGACGCCTTTCGGGGCGGCGGCAACGACTACCTTGTAAAGCCGGTGGACATCGACACGCTCATCGAGCGCATACGGGTCAATTTGAAGGAGTGCGCTTCGAAATCAGCCGGACAGACCAAACAGTGGTTCCGCCAGTTTGTGATCGACCGCAAATCACAGGAGGTGCATCGCGTCGTGGACGGACGGCTGGGGGAAAAGCTGGAGCTTTCGCCGACGGAGTACAAGCTGCTGGCGGTGATCACGACGATGCCGGACGAAGTGGCGCTTTACCGCCAGCTCTACCGGAAGGTATGGGGACAGGAAGCGCTCGACGATTACCGCACGCTGATGGTGCATATGTCCAACCTGCGCAAAAAGATCGACGGCGCGCACACGGAGGTCATACGGGCGGTGCGCGGTACCGGCTACATTTTTCACGATGTCTGAGGGGGTATCACATGAAAAAAACAGACCGCACTTACCCGGAAAGGCTGAATGCCCTTCGGGAAAAAGTGGCAGACAGCCGGAAAAAGAAGAAGCGGCACGGCGGGCAAAAGGAGTCCGGGGAGACCTTTCCCCCAAAGCCGCCGGAGGATGATATCGTCTGGCTTAAGCGTCTTTTGTCCCACAATTTCCGGATGCCGATGGCGGTCATCGCAGGCTACGGCGACCTGCTGCGCGAGGGCAGCTTTACAAGCAGGGAGGAATGCCTGATGGTGATCGGAAGGGTCTGCAAAAATATTGATTATATGGATACGATGTTAAAGGTGCTGCTCAACGACGACAGCGGCAGGGTGCCGAGCGAGGGGGAGACGTTTGACCTGCTCGGGTGCATCCGCGTGGGGATGGAGTACGTCAATACGATTGCGCGCAGGCAGGGAGTCAAAATACAGGTAAACAGCGCGCAGCCGGCGGTGACGATGCACGGAGACAGAATCAGGCTGATCCGGGCTTTTTTTAACCTGATTGAGAATTCTTTAAAATATATGAAACGCGCGGGCATTATCCACATTACGGTGGACAAGCAGGAGGATACTGCCTACGTCATTTACCGGGATAATGGGGAGGGTGTGGAGGCCCGCGAGGCGCCGCGCCTGATGGAATGGCGTTATCAGGGTGCGAATCAGGAATCCGGCTATGGGCTTGGGATGTATCTTGTCAGGGAGACGGTGGAGGAGTTTGGCGGAACCATCGAGGTGCGCAGCAGAGAGGATGAGGGCATGGGGATCTATATGACGTTTCCGTGCGACAGATGAAGAAAAGGAACGTTTACGGGCTGCGGGATGAACAGCTATCAGGGTGGAATTATCAAGAAATCTTTAACGAAACTTGCGTGTAATTTGAACAGGCATTTGATATAATGACTATATACAAAGTACGAATGTTTGAAAATCTTAGATAGAAATGACAAAGGAGAAAGGGGTAAACGCATGAAAAGCAACGAGTTGCTTCCGTTTAGCAGAAACAGATACTATAAGGGAAAAATGCTCACATCCTCTGATTTTGAGGCGGAGCAGGTGTATGTCAACCACAAGCGGCGCTTCGTCAACCAGATGGTGACAGGCGCGGGTATTGTGTGCGGCTTAAGCGTCATCAGCCTGGACGACCAGTCCGTGATGATCGAGAGCGGTATGGCCATCGATGATGTGGGAAGGGAAATTGTGGTCGACAGCTCCCTTGTGAAAAAGCTCTCTACGGTGAGCGGCTTTGAGGATCTGCAGAGTAACCAGGCCAGCCTTTGTATTCGCTATCGGGAGGAGGAGACGCAGCCGGTTTACGCGGTAAACCGCCAGGACGGCGAGCGCGAGTATGAGTACAACCGCATCGAGGAGGAGGCGGAGCTCTTTCTGCTGGATTCGGACAGCATCGGCGCCGGATTTGAGGCGGAGAGTGAGTTTTTTACGGGCGGCGTGCTGTTTGAGAGCCAGGATTATATCGTGCGGCTGAAGCTGCCGGCAAATCTGTGCGCCGGACATTATGTAAAGCTGACGCTGGAGGCGGAAAAGTGTTCCGGAGAGGATGTGGTTCTCAGCTACAGCGGCGTTTTGCAGACGCCGGTCATGACGAGCCTTAAGGGCGCGCAGGAGCAGGAGCTGAAGCTGGAAAATGTCAGCCTGAAAAAGGGCGGCAGGGTGAAACGGGAACACTGGATGCTTGTGCAGAAGGAGACGCTGGACGCTTCTGCGGTTATGTTAAAGCCCGGCAGCGCGCGTGCGGCTGTGGGAGGTATCGAGGCGGCTCCCGTGGGCAGCATGAGCTGCAAGGTCAACGTGATCGATGAGGAGCCGGAACGGCTGGCGGCGCGTGAGGCGGGAAAAATGAGTCTGGAGCTGCGCAATATGAGCGCGGGGAGCGGCTTTGTAGAGCTGGCGCGTCTGACGCTCGTGCGCACGGAGAACGCATATCTGATCGAGCGGGTTGAGGAAAACAGCGTAAAGGCCTATGTTGCCACGATGCGCGATGCGAGACAGAGAGAGGAATTTACAAACTATTTTGGGAAATGCCTCCCGTATTACATAAATCAGCAGACGGCGGCAGCGGCGGCATCCGTCAGGGACGGCGAGACGGGTGTGCAGCGCACGGACTACCGCATAGAGACGGGCGTGGTGGAGATCCCGCTCGGTGATCATGCAAGCCGCGGCGATGTGTGCTATTCCGGCGAGATCATGCACGGGCTTGGAAAGGGCAACATTTATGTCCAGGTTGGCCTGGAGCGACTGGAAAACGACCCGGTCATCGGCGGCGCGAGCAAGATGACCGTTTACGGCAACGCAGCGCTGTTTGCGTCGAGCGAGGCAGCCGTTGCGGTGGAGACGGCGGTGAAGGTATTCAATGACAAGGGCAGCTTCATGGTGGCGGCGCGGCTGCTCGATGATGTGGATTATCTGCTGCTCACCTACCGATGGATCGCGATCCGCGTCGGCGGCGAGGAGATCGGCGCCGGAATGGAACAGCCCGAGACAGACAAGAGCATCAGCGCGGTGACGCCGACGGTTGTTCTTGGGACAAAGGAAACGTATTTCTTCCAGGTGCAGTACAATCACATGAAACCGTGCTCCGTTTCCTACGAGATGACGGAGGCCGGCACCGGCGAAGTGACGGCGGACGGCATTTATACCGCACCCGCGAAGGAGGGCGTATACGAGATCCGTATTTTCTGTACGGATCGTCCGCTGATCTGCACGTACGCGTATGCGATCGTCAAGAAAAAGAGTGCGGATGAGCTGGAGGGGGAAGCGTAGGCCGCGCGGCGGGAAGTTACGCCTGCGGTAAACACAGGATAAGGAATTGAGGCAGAGGGATGATATACCGGTCAGAACGAATGGCGCTTGCGGCGGTCATGGATGCATACCACGGAGAAGTGAACGATGTCATGATCTGTGAGGACGAACGGGCAAAGGACGCCTATTATACCGTTTTAAAGATCACGGATCACAATACGGTCAAAAAGCTGCTTGGGGTGCTGGAGACGTATCCGGACAAGAAAGACTGCGTGATTGATATGTTTGCCTGTGAGGATGGTTTTCTGGTTGTGATGGACTATTGCAGGACGCGTCCGCTGATGGAGTTTTTTGAGACAGGCGAGCAGAGCAGGGAGAGAGCAGAGCGCATCAGTCTGCATCTGGTGGCGGCGTGCATCGGTTCCGGTTTGCCGTATCCGCTGCTGGAGCTGGCGCTTAAGGAAAACCAGGTACATCTGCGGCAGGATGATTCCGTGGACATTGGCTGTGTGCTGGATTTAAAACAGCTTAACCCGGAAAGCGGCGAGCGCGCGTGCGCCAATGCATGTGCGCATCTTGTGCGCAGGCTGCTCGAGCGGGCGCCCGGGAAACGCATGGTGAGCCTTGCGCTTTTAAACAAAAAGATTCCGCTTCAAAATTATTATACGTTTCGTGAGTTGTATCAGGATATTCACATATCCGCGGCGGGTGCGCCGCGCCGGGGGCTGCTTGGGCGCATTCGCGCGTGGGGGCTGCGCAATCAGGAGGGCATTTTCAGGGTGCTGCTGTGGATTGCGGTGTTTCTGATGATACTTGTGGTGCTGATGGCGCTGTCGAATGTAGTGTTCGGTGACATCCCGTTTATGAGGCTGTTTTTTAACAGCTTCCGGAGGATCGGAACAGAGTCCATGCTGCAATAGTGCAGGGGATACATACAAAAGCGGAAAATGAGAGGATGTAGGATCTATGGGCAAACTAATAGTCGCCTGTCTGGCAATTGCAATTATCTTTCTGGCGATGCTGGCAAGCCGCTCGCAGGCGCTGCAGCGTTTTGCGGCGCTGGAGCTGGCGCTCATACTCACGGTATCGGCAAGCGCGTATGCGGGCCTTGTGCGGTCGGAGGAATTTATTCAGGGACAGTATCTGGATATGTATGGATTGTACGCGGGGCGTCTTGGCGCATACCTGCAGCGGCTCGAGGAGTCCGAAACAGGCGCTGTGCCGGAGGCGGAGGAATTCTTACGTGTGCTTGATGAGACGCTTCCGGTGACGACGCAGGACGGGGTAAGCTGCAGCTGCCTGGGCGCGGCACTCGTGCGGTGGACGGGTGCGGACGGTACGTACACTCCGCTGGTGTCTGTGGGCAGGCACGCGTCGGTCTACAAAGCTTATGAGCAGGAGGCAGGGCGCCTTCTGGCGGAAACTATGAAAAATCAGGAAGTGGCCGGTGCGGTGACGGAGGAGGGTACCGGGCTTTTGACTGTCGTTGACACGGCGCAGATCGCGCCGGCATACGGGATTGTGATCGAGGTGCCGTTTCGCGTGCTTGAGGGGCGTATTGTGGGGCAGCGCGCGGATATGGTGCGGATGTCGCTGCTGCTTCTCGCGGCGGGCACGGCGCTGCTGGCGCTTATCATCTGGCTTCAGGGCAGGGAGACGCGAAGCGCACTGCGCCTGATGACGAGAATGGTGGAGGGCAGACAGCCGTGGGAGGCAGGCATGGCAAAAAAAGGTCTGTTCGGCGAGAGCAACGAGGTGCGCGCGCTGCGCAACAGCCTGACACAGCTCATCAACAATAATCAGCGGGCGGATTACATGAAATATCAGATGCTTCAGGCGTATTACCGCTTTGCGCCAAAGCAGATCGAACGGCTGCTCAATAAGCCGTCGATTTTGGATGTGGAGGTTCCCGGCGAGGTTCAGATGAAGGGGACGATGGCGGTCGTGTCCGTCGCGATGAGCGAGCGCTTCAGCCGGCAGGAGATGGTTCGAAGGCTTAACGACAGTTACCGGCTGATCGCACAGGCGGCGAAGGAGGGCATGTTCCTCTGCGGAAACGCGGATCTGTCGTCGCTGAGCTTTCTCTTTCCGGATCAGGTGCAGCAGGCGATGTCCTTTGGCATCGATGTGATGACGTGCAAGGAGGCGGAGCGTGCCGGAGAGCAGGCATTCGTGCTCTTACATTACACAGACATGGTCTACGGCGTTGTGGGGGATGACAGGCAGGCTTCGGTCTACGTGCTCTCGCAGGAGATGAAGGCGCTCGGCAGCTACTGCGACAGGCTGCGCGCGCTGGGCGTGCGCATGGCGGTGACGGACAGTGTCTATGAGCTTGCAGGTGAGACGTTTGCGGCGCGCTATATCGGTTTTGCCGAGAAGGGCAGGTATTCGTTCAAGCTCTATGAGGTTCTGGACGCCTGTTCGGCGAAGGAGCGGCAGATCCGTCTCGATACAAAGCAGAAATTCCAGGAGGCGTTAAACCTGTTTTATCAGGATGATTTTTATCTGGCGCGCAACCTGTTTACGGAAGTGTTAAAGGAAAACCCCACGGACGAGGTGGCGAAGTGGTACGTGTTCCTCTGCGAGAAATGCCTGGACGGCGGTGCGGCGGGCGGCATTTCCTATGGGATATTTACAGAAGAGTAGCCGGACTCTAAGGAGGACGCATGAATAACAATTTGTTTTCGGTGTTGCTGGCCACGATCAAGGCAAAAATCACACCGATTGTCACAAAACTGAAATATTGGCTCAGCTCGACGTTCTGGCGTGCGCAGGTGCTCACAAAGCTGCGGGAATTCCTCTCCCGCGTATTTGCGGTCAGGCCCCGGCATAAGCGGGATTATTACGGTTTTTTCGGATGGCTGGTCAGCCGCAGGCTCGCCCATGCGGTCGTGATTGCGGTCGGGTTGCTCTCCCTGGCGTATCTGTTGTTTGTCAACCCGATTTTCCGGCTGGCGGAGGGCATCGGCAGCGGCGAAAAGATTTATGCCTATAATGCGCTGCCCCTGCGCTACACGAAGGGCGATGTCAAAATCAGGGCAAAGTCCGGCTATGTGGCGTATGAAGGTGCGGTGAGTAAGGGCTACGCCAGCGGAAACGGTACGCTCTACGATAAGAACGGCGCGGTCGTATACCGCGGCGCATTTGAAAAGAACCAGTACAACGGCGCGGGGATTCTCTACTACCCGAGCGGCCAGGCGCACTACGAGGGCGAATTTCAGAACAACCTGTTCGAGGGCACCGGAAAGCTGTTTCGGGAAAACGGGACGATGATCTACGACGGCGCGTTTTGTGCCGGTAAAAGAGAGGGCACGGGTATCCTGTACAATTCGTCCGAGACGCCGGTGTTTACCGGCAGCTTCCACGCGGACCAGCTTGTCTATTCGCAGCTCCTTGGAAAATCCGCGTCGGATATTGCGCAGATCTATACCGGGGAAAAGCTGCTGTATATCGGGGATGAACAGGCGGTACAGGTGATGACGGATATCGATGCGTTTTTTGTGGCGGATACGGCAGAAGAGAGCATCGAGGAGAGCCTGGTGGCGAAGGAGCTTTATGTATGTAAGGATGTGTTCACTTACGGAGATCATACGTGCAGCTCGATCGCGGAGGTGAAGCGCGTGCTGGGAGATCCGGTTTTTGAGGGCAGCAGCTACGTTGTATTTCCGGAGGCGGTCGGCATCGATCGGCTGCAGCGGCAGGGCGTGGACATCCACATCAACGTGGCGCTTGAGACGGAACATCCGCTTGCGGAGGCGTACAACGTAAACAGCTACGATACGGATGCGCTTGTCTATCTGTACGTATTTCAAAAGGAAGAGACGAGCTACAGCTTCATCTGTGAGGATCAGGACGGCAGATTTTTCATGTACGCACTGCAGCAGTAGCGGCTGTAAACGACAGACAAACGGCACGAAAGGCACGGGAGGAGAGAGCGAATGAAACACAAGGCACGCGGGCTTTTGAGAACCTGCACGGCTCTGATACTTGTATTTGGCATTTTGTCAGGTGCCCTTTACGCTTTTTGCGAGCGGATGCCGGCGGCAGAGAAATCGTTGAGCCTTAGCATGGCAGAGAAACTGGCATTTGCGAACAGCACGCAGTATGCCCAGCTCAAACGGCGGCTTGCGCTGACGGAGATCCAGTATGTGCAGTCAGTCAAAAGTATACGCATGAAGGAAAAAAATCAGAAGACGTTCCGCTGGAGCCCGCTGCTCAATTTCAAGTTTCCGGAAAAGCCGACGCTGGAGGATGAGTTTGAGTACCAGTACAAGCCGCTGGAGCTGCAGTCCGGCATCGACTCGATCAGGCATTCGCTGGACCAGTGCATTCACGCGGTAAATGAAAAGACCGCGCTGCAGTTTGTTTCGGTGTACAAGCTCCAGGTATCCATCGAATATAACGGGGAGCGGCTGGAAAACTATAAAAAGACGCTGGCGAAAAACAGGGTGCGGCTTGCCGCGGGGCTGGCGACGCAGACGGACATCGACACGATGCTAAAGAAGGTAAATACGCTTACATCCACGCTGGCGGCGGATATGCGAAGCTTTGAGTCGGCGAAGGTGAAGCTCTCCGACTGGATTGGGATGGACGTAAAAACCGGATACACGTTTGAGAGCCCGTTTACGACCGTGGAGCTGAACCGCACGCTGTTAAAGCGGCTGATCGATTATACGCTCGAGCATGACGACGAATTTTACAAGACCCGGATGGAAACGTCAAACGGCCTTTTGCAGTTGAATACGAATTACCGGCTCATGGAAAAACATTACGGCAGAGGTACGCTCAGCTATATCGAGTCTTACATCGGGCAGGCGCGCCGCGGTGAAAAGATCGACGCGGAGGCGTTTAAGAGTGCCTTTAACGAGATGCTGGAACATTCGGATCAGCCGTGGGTCGGAAAAAAGCGTATTTTATTCATCAAGATCCCGAAGATCTGGTTCAAGGGAGCGGTAGACGGTCAGCGGTATGTGGAGGATGAGCCGTATGTGCTCTACGAAAATGCATTGGAGTACCAGAATCTTTTAGCGGATCAGAAAACGGCGCAAAAGGAGCTGGAAAGCAACGTGACCTCGGCGTATGAGGTGTACGTATCGACGAAAAATTCCTGCGAGAACCTTCTGGCGCAGAACCGCGCAAAGGAGGCGGAGCTTTCCGCGGCGCGTGTGAAAAATCTGATGGGCGAGATGGAATATGAGGATTACCTGTCGCTTCAGGAGGAATACGAGGAGATGCAGATGGAAGCGCTGGAGGCGCAGGCGGCGTACAGCGAGGCGATCTACAGCCTGGACCGGATTACGTGCGGGGCTGTGAGAAGGTACATGTCCGGCATGGGCATTTCGCTCTCTGCGGCGGAGGGCGGTGAGAGCTATGTGGTGGAGGAGGAATCGGAGGGCGTTTATTTCTACATTCATACGCTCGTCGAGGGCAATCTGTTTGAGCTTGGGATTACGGTTCCGGACGACTTCGGGATTGGTATTACCTCCTTTGAGCTGTGGGTGGACGGCACGCAGGTCGGCGAGCGGACGGGGGCGGATCAAACGCTCCGCCATCTCGCGCTGGATCTGGATCACACGGAGCGGGTGTGGCTCCGCCTGTACGACGGCGATACATTTGTTGACGACTGCGACATCGATCCGTCGGAGTACAGCGGGCTGCTCACGATCCGCGGCTACCACGTGGAGCAGGGTGAGGATACGCTGGTCGGCTCCTATACCGGCAGGGCAAATGCGGCGCTGGGCGTCTACGATCTGACGTTTACGATGCAGCCGGATGAGACGGCGGCATATTTCAATGTGCGCACCGCCGACGGCGCGTGGCTAATCGGGGAGGAAAAGCAGCCGGTCGGCAGCTCCTTCCGCTATCTGTCGCTGACAGAAAACAGTCTTGAGCAGCTCGTCATCTGCTTTTACGACGAGGGCGGGGCGCTTTTGTATGAGGCGCGGCTGCACACGGAGGACGGAACGATACACAGGATAACGGAGTAGAACATGAGAAAAAAAAGGGCTGGAAAACGTACAATCAAATATGTGCTCGGTCTTTTGTGCGTGCTTTTGTGCATTCCGGTAGGCGGAATGCTGGCGCGTGCGGCGCTGGAAAGCGACAAGGATACCGGCGTGCGCTCCGTGCAGGTAAGTGATGCACAGATCGAGGCGTCCACACTCGTGGTCGGCTCGCATCTGATCCACATACAGGGCCTGTCCGAGGCGATTTATGAAGTAGCGGTCTCCTCGGCGAACGAGTTTGACCAGAGCCATCTGTATTACAAATCGGAGTTGGCGGACGGGCAGTGGTTTGAGATCACGGATGCGGCCTCCCTCGCGGATATTACGACGGCGGGATCGCCGGTGGACCGGAGTGTGATCGAGGCGCTGGAGTTTACGCATAAGACGGATGCAAAGGGCGTGACGACGGATCTGCGCACCGGCGCGGCGGTGAGCGCATACGACATCAACTCCCCCTACAATATGAATACGATGGAGGAGCTGCAGCCCATCCGTCTGCAGTATGATATGCTCACGTCGAGACCGGAAGATGACAGGACATACTCGGACAACGAATATATACGGATGATACAGGAGCTGTTTGCAGAGAACCTGCAGGATGAGGACGGTATCGCATACGACGGCTACATCGAGGCGCTGGAGCGCTACAAGGCGGATTTGAACGGGCGGGAGGCGTCGGCTGCATGGGTGGAGGCAGTAGAAGGCGTGACGGAGACCGTGGACGCTTCCAGACGCGTGCTTGTATTCTACCGGCTCGATGAGCTGCTTGATAAGCTGGATAATCAGGCGCAGGGCCTTCCACTGCCGCAGCAACAGGCGGACAGTGAGGACGAGGACAGCGGAGACGGGAACAGCGGAGACGGGAACAGTGAGGACGAGGACAGTGGGGATGCGGACAGCGGAGACGGGAACAGTGAGGACGAGGACAGCGGGGATGAGAACAGTGAGGATGAGGACAACGAGGATGAGGGCAGTGGGGATGAAAAGCTTGTCATAAACAGCGAGGTCGTCTCGGCCATCGGCGAGTCGATCAATCTGGTGGCGAGCAGCACCGCCGCCTATGAGACAAAGCTTTTGAGCGAGGGCACGACGGTCATCAGCCGTACCCGCTACGATGCGTCGAACGACCTGATTACATACGCGCAGATGGATGATTATGGAAGCTGCGATTCCACGGTCGCGCGGTTGTGCACATTGCTCAACATCATGAATGAAAAAGTCGTGGACGAGGCACAGGAGCTGTCGATTCTGGACAGCGAGCTCGTGCCGCAGACGAAGGAGAACTATGAGAGCGCGCTGGCGGCCGGTGCGGGCAGCGGTTATGTGCGCGCACTGGCAGAGGGCGCTTCGGCGGTGGCTGCGGAAGCCCATTTAAAAGAGCAAAAGACAGAAGCGGAGCGGCTGCGCGGCGACTACGAGACGATGCTGACCGCGAAATGGATGCGCATGGGCAACGAGGATGCGCAGGCGGATGTGCTGAAACGGCTGGACGAGCTGCCCGCGCTGGCGGAACGCATTCAGGCGGATGACGCTTACGTATCCTTACATGATTCCCTGTCGTCCCACGAGCTGTGGCTGCGGGAAAGCTACGGCAGGCTCGTGGCGGAGGGCAGCGCATCGTCCCAGATGGACGATCTGCAGGAGAGGAAAGAGGATTTACAGGCGCAGTACCAGGATGCGCTCGACAAAAATAACCTGGCGGAGGCAGCGCGGCTACGCGCACTGCTGGATGCTTTGCAGGAGCGGCTGGATGCGCTTGAAAAATCTTATCTGGACATTTTAAATTCGAGGAACAGCTCCCAGTCCGACAAGGCGAAGGCCGCGGCAGGGCTGGGCGACGGCACGAGCGCCTCCGCGATGAGCGGGCTCGCGGACAGCTTTACCGATGCATTGAAGGATGAGGACGTCGGGCCCGACCGGCTGAAACAGCTTCTGGACGCGTTGAGGGAGCTTGCGAAGCTCAACCCCGGGGCGGCTTCGGCTGCGCTGGACAAGATCAGCGACGCGCTTTCGTCGGGCAGCGGCAGCGCCCTCACGGATGCGGACCGAAACGCGTTGAAAAACGCGGTGACGGATATGCAGCTTGCGGCCGGGGACGCCAAAAAGAACAGCGAGGGCGCGACGATGTCTGCGGAATCGGCGCGGGAACTGTTAGACGCAGTGCTGAATACGCTGTTTGGAATGGGCTATGACGATCTAAACGCCATGGAGAAGGCGCAGGCGCTGATCGCACTGGAATGGTTTGGAGAAGAGACGCGAAATGCGAATATCGCGTCGCTCGCGGCGTCGCTGGCGAATGAACAGGCGTCGGAGGGCAGCCCTTATCTCTATGAGAAATATACGGGGGAGACGGGCGACTATCTTTCCTTAAAATCCGCCGGTACGATTCTCGGCTACCGCGTGATCTTTGACAGCGTGCATTCCGTGGAGACTTTGAGCCGGGGCATGCAGTACTATGAGTTCCGGAACGGAAGGACGGCGTATGAAAAGACGGGTCAGACGATCCAGATGCTTAGCGCTGCCGCAGGACTGCAGAACCGCCAGCTCTACATCGCGGCTGCAGATGCAAAAAAGATCTTTGAGCTGGAGGCGGAGGCGATTGACCGCGCTGAGTATGCGGTTGCGTATACGGCGGACATGCGTGCCGCGGCAGAACAGATATTGAAAGCATTACAGGAGGGAGAAGGGTAAATGGCAGATTATACAATCATAGCGGATGTCAGCGCGTACATTGTGCGCACGCTGCGGGAAAAGATGTGCCCGGAACCGGTACCTTCCCCCAATAATATAGAGATTTCCTCTCCGACGTCCCAGGACGTGGATTATATCGTAGGACTGTACCTGTACGATATCAAGGAGGATACGCAGATTGCGAGCCCGCCGATGTTCGAGCGGGGAAGGGTACAGCTGTTAGCGCCGCCAAAACCGTATAGCCTCTACTATATGGTATTTATCAACGGTTCTTCTCAGATGGGTCTGAAAGCGCCGGATATACAAAAAATCATCGGAAGGGTAGCGCAGATCGTCAATGATAACGCTTCCGTGCGGCCCTCCGAGCTTCAGCCCTGGCTGGATGACACCGAACCGCCCATTGTTCTGTCTCAGGCGAAGATGGAGCTGGACGAGAAGGTGCGGGTGTGGCAGGCGATCAATAAGCCTTATGAGATCAGCCTGTTTTACAAGGCGGCACCCGTATTTCTGGCGAGTGAGCTGATCATAGAGCCTCCTCGCGTCAGCGAAGCGGCTTTCGGCTTAAATCTCATGGGCAAAGGAAGGGGGAATGAAGGCTAAGTGGCAGACGTAAATTTTTCTTACCGGCTGGCATTGATCGTCCGGCTGGTTGACACTACGACCGGACTGGCGATTCCCGAACACCAGATTCTCTTTACGGAGAGCGGGCAGGCGCTGGCACTGCACCGGCGCGGCAACGGGCTGTATGTGCTGCTCAATCACGACAGAGCGAACATGACGCTGCAAATCGATGCGAAGGGCTACGAGCCGGTAGCCGTCACGGTCGATTATGAGCGGCTTTCCCCGCAGTTTCCGGAGCTTGAGATTCCGCTGATACCGCTGCAAAAGGAGAAGGGCTTTGAGGATTTCTACACGTTAAGGGGCGTTAAGCCGGGGCTTACCGCGGTGACGGCGGTCCGTGTGGAAAAACCGGTGGCGGTCATCGGAAGCTATGTGGAGCGCAGGCGGATGTTAAAGCTGTTTTCCGCAAGGATGCACATGGATGAGCACGCCTATGCGCTGCTGCACCAGGATACGCATCAATACGAGGAAATCCTTGTAGAAAAGCGGCCTGACCGGCTTAGCATGAAGCTGCTGCATCTGCTTTCGGACGGCTGTAAGGCGCAGGATACACTGCTGCGGATCGTCCGCGGCCGCGTGGAGAGCGACGGCACGTACCTGCTTCGGGTGCGTGACCTCGGAGGATCAAACGTATATCTGGTCCGCTACGAGGGAGAGCATGGAAAGAGCTATGAGCAGATCGACTTTGAAACGTTTGGGGATGGGAAGAGAAAGGAAGAAACGCAATGGGATTACCAGTAGTGACAGGAGCCTCATGCATGTGCATGTTTGGCAGCACGCCGTGTACATTGAATGTGACCTCGCAGCAGGCATGTCTCATGGAAGGCAAGCCGGTGGGGACGATACAGGATATGAATCCGGGAGCCAATATCCCGGGCTTTGGCATGTGCACCTCTCTGGCGAATCCTACCGTCGCAGCGGCGACAGCGGCAGCCCTGGGAGTGCTGACACCGCAGCCCTGCACGATGGTTCCGGCGGGACCATGGGTTCCATCCAGCCCAAAGACGCTCATACAGGGAAAACCGGTTCTGACAAACGAGGCGACACTTACATGCACGTTTGGAGCCGGCACCATTCAATTTATATCGCCCGGACAGCAAAAGGTCCTGGTGTGACATATGAAAGGAGCAAAAGATTATGGCAGAATATTTTTCACCCGGCGTCTACGTGGAAGAATATGACAATTCTCCCCGGTCAGTAGAAGGCGTAGGAACATCCACCGCGGGCTTTATCGGCCTTGCGGAGAAAGGACGGACCGTCGGCGCGCCGGCGCTGGTCACGAGCTACCGCAGCTTTGTCAGGCAGTTTGGCGGCGCGCTCAGCGAGTTTGAGTACGGTGAGTACCGCTACCTCGCGCCCAGCGTGGAGCAGTTTTTTGCAAACGGCGGCACGCGCTGCTATGTGGCGCGCGTCATCCCCGAAGGGGCAAAGTCCGCTTCTGCAAAGAAGGGCTTTGTGACCATCGAGGCGGCAAACAAGGGTAAATGGGGAAATAAGATCCAGATCACGTTAAACACGGTGACAAAGCGCAAAATGCAGCTGGTCGGAGCGAACGGCGACGGCTATGTGGCAAAATCCGTGGATGGCTTCCGCGAGGGAGATCTCGTCGTATGCGGCGGGGAGTACAACCGCATCGAGAGCATGTTTGACAATACCGTCATGTTCGAGAAAAAGTTTGAGAAGGACGTGGTTGACACCGCGCTCATCCCTGCGACCGTCGTTTATCTGGTGGAGACCGATATGAGCGTGCGCTGCGGTGAGGATGCGGAAAACTATACGGGCTTGAGCGTCAACGTGGCGAGCCCGAATTACATCGGCTACCGTCTGGCAAACAGCGAGCTTGTCAGGGTGCATACCGTACCGACGGAAGCATTGGAAAATCCGGTGGAGCAGATGCTCGGCGCGGGAAATACGAGCGGCATGTTTACGCTGGACGGCGGGGCGAACGGTATGGTTGGCAAGGTTCATGCAGCGACGTTTATCGGCACGGACGGCGGCCCCGGAAAACGCACCGGCCTTGCGGCGTTCGAGGAGAACAGCACGGTCAGCATGATGGCGATTCCCGGTGTGACGATCCCCGAGGTTGTGGTAGCGCTGGTCGGACACTGCGAGAATTTAAGAAGCCGTTTTGCGGTGATCGATATGCCCAAGGAGATGACAAAGACAAAGGACCTGTTAAATTACCGCGAGATGATCGACAGCAGCTATGCGGCGATGTACCATCCGTGGATACAGGTACTTGACCGCACGTCCAACAAGGCGGATTTCATTCCTCCGTCAGGCGCGGTACTCGGCGTTTACTCCAGAACAGACATTAACCGCGGCGTACATAAAGCGCCGGCAAACGAGCCGGTATTTTGTACCGGGCTCTCCGTCGGTTACACGAAGGCGGAGCAGGACGTATTAAATCCCGCAGGCATCAACCTGATCCGCGCGATTCCCGGACAGGGCATCCGCATCTGGGGCGCGCGCACCGCGAGCAGCAACAGCAGCTTCAAGTATGTCAACGTCCGCCGTCTGTTTGTCTTTGTGGAGGAGAGCATCAAGGCGAACACGAGCTGGGTCGTATTCGAGCCGAACGATGTGGCGCTCTGGCAGCGCGTGCAGATGACGGTGGCAAACTTTCTGGACAACCTCTGGAGAGGCGGCATGCTCGCAGGAGCGTCCGCGGACGAGGCGTATTTTGTGGAAATCGGACCGAATACGATGAGCAGGGACGACATTATGAACGGCCGTCTGATCTGCAATATCGGTATCGCTCCGTCGCGCCCGGCTGAGTTTGTCATCTTCCGCGTGACACAGCACACGGCGGAGGCCGGCGGAGGCGGCGAGGAAGAGTAGGCGGCAGTCCTGCCCGGACGAAGGCGCGGTAAACGAAAAAACGACTGCGTCTGCCATATGCCTTTGGCAGGATGGGCAGACGGATGATGAATACAGCTCATGCGGGCCTTCGCATGGGATTACAAAAAAGGAGATAAAAGTATATGGCTACAGCATATGAAAACGATAAAACTCTATCCTATCCCCTGACAAAAATGAACTTCCTCGTTCAGGTAGATCAGGTGCAGGGCGCCGCCGCTTTTAGCGAGGTGACCGGTATCGAGTCGAGCGTGGATGTGATCGAGTTTCGGCAGGGGAATGCAAACAGTCTGGCGCCCGTAAAGATTCCGGGACTGGTAAAGCACGGAAACGTGACCTTGAAATTCGGCTATACGCTCGACAGCGCGTTTAAGACGTGGATCACGGAGTGCGTCAGCGAGACGCGCGGGCAGATGCCCCGCTACAACGTGCAGATCGAGATGATCGATATCAACGGCGGCGCGCCGCAGCAGGTGGCAACGGCGATCACCGGAAGCCGCGTCTGGATGCTGACAAACGCGTGGGTGACAAAGTATAATGCGCCGGATTTAAACGCGCTCCAGTCCGAGGTGGCGATCGAGAGTGTGGAGCTGGCTTACGAGGAGCTGATTATACCGAACTAGTACAGCGTTGTATAATTAACGGTAAAACGGGCGGGGGCGGCGGACTCCCGCCGCCCTGGCCTGAATCAAGAAAGAGGGAGCGCAGAGAATGGAAACAGTATATGACTTTACATTGCCGAGAGGCTTTATCGACGGAAACGGCGAGATACACAGGCGGGGAAAGATGCGCCTGGCTACGGCGGGGGACGAGATCAAGGCGACGCGGGACCCGCGGGTTTTGAGCAATCCGTCGTATCTGACCGTCGTCATTTTAGGACAGGTCGTCACGGAGCTGGAAGGTGTGCCCATGGTGACGGCAAACATTATCGAGCGGCTGTTTACGGCGGATCTGGCATTTTTGCAGGACATGTACCAGCGGATCAATGACATCGAGCCGCCGATGATGCAGGTGGTCTGCCCGCACTGCGGAGAGGTGATCGAAACGCCTGTAAATTTTACTATGGAGGGTTAAAGCTCTATCCGAAGGATGCGTTATATCAGGAGATGGCATTTTTGTCCTACTATTTTCACTGGTCGAGTGAGGATGTGATGAATCTGGACCATCAGAGCCGCCGCCGGTGGTGCCGGGAGATCTCCGATATCCACAGGGCGATCAATCCCTCAAAAGACCGAAAAGAAAAAAGTATTCTGGAAATGGAACCGACCCGCAGGTAACATGGGGCGGGCAGTTTGGAGGTGTTTCGCATGGCAGAGAATCTGCAGAAAACAATTACGAATACGTCGAACCGTCTGTGGAGGAATGTGGGGGCATATCCTCTGGTGGCGTTTTCGTTTATGCTGCGTGTGGAGGGGATGTGGGATCTCCCCTGCAAGCAGATTCATAATTTGTCACGTGAAAATGAATTTGACTATATTCAGGAGGGCGGGCTCAACGATTATGTCCATGCGAAGCGCAAGCCGATCAGCAAGCCGTTCACCTTTCAGGTGGAGCGCTATGTCGGCGTCGACCTGGCGGTCGCGTCGGACCCGCTGGCGCTTGGCACGGAGCTGGTGCTTCCGCTGCTCCTGTTCGTAAATAAATATGCGGTGTGGGACGTCGGGGATATGAAGCCGGTGCGCACCTACGCCTTTACCGGCTGTACCGTGATCGGAAAAAATTACGGCACGCTGGACGCTGAGAAGAGTGAGCTGCTTGTCGAGACGACGACGATCTCCTATCGGGAAATGGCATGTGTCGATATTTATTCCGAGCTGGACGGCATGGGGCTTGATACGTGGGGATTTGACGGGCATAAGAAGAAAGGAACCGGGCCGCGCCGCTACAATCAGGCGACGTCCAACACGGAGGAAGCGACGAAGGCGCAAATGCAGGAAAATGCGCAGCTTTGGAGCATCGGCGGGAAGGATAAACCGTCGGATGCGCCGATGAACAGCAACGAGCGGAAGATTCCGCAAAACAAAGTGAGCAAGGAAACGCTTGCGAAAAAGGCGAGGCTGTATCCGAAGACATCGAGCGTGAAAAAGCCGGAAAATAAGGTGCCCGAGGCCCGGCAGTGGAGTATCGGCGGGAAGGATGGACCTGCAGATGCACCGAAAAACAGCAATGAGCGGAAAATAGCGCAAAACGATGTGAGCAAGGAAACGCTTGCGAAAAAGGCGAAGCTGTATCCGAAGACATCCAGCGTGAAAAAGCGGGAAAATAAGATACCCGAGGCGCAGACGTGGAGTATCGGCGGGAAGGACGGGCCTCCGGATGCGCCGAAGAACAGCAATCAGCGGGGAATCCCGGAGAACGATGCGGACAGGCCGGCGTTCGAGGAGAGGGCGCAGACATGGAGTATCGGCGGAGAGGGTGGCCCTGCGGACGCGCCGAAGAACAGCAATCAGCGGGGAATCCCTGAGAATGACGCGGGCAGGCCGGCGTTCGAGGAGAAGGCGCAGACGTGGAGTATCGGCGGGAAGGATGGACCTGCGGATGCACCGAAAAACAGCAATCAAAAGGAAATCCCGCAAAACGATATGGGTAAGGAGACGCTTGCGAAAAATGCAAAGCTCTATCCGGGAGTATCAAGCGTGAAAAAGCCGGAAAATAAAGTACCCGAGCCGCGCCTGTGGCCGAAGAAAAAGAGCGCGCAGACGATCACGCAGTACCTGAACGATTACAGGTAAATTATTACGGCCAGTTACGATATCACAGGAGGAAGGCAAATGAGGAGCATTTCTAAAAATGTCTTCCGACGACATGGCAGGTGACGCGAAGCGGCGCGTGCCGTTACCTTATGAACAGGAGGAAGGGAATGCTTACAATACATACGCCGATAGAACTGAAAAACGATCCTTCCATCCTGACCATGACCGACGCTTTTGCGGCGCGCATAGGCGCGAACTACGAGCAGATGACCGCCCGGCTTTCGCCGGAGGAGCTGCTGCATCTGATCAGTGCGCCGCCGGAAATATATCTGGCAGAGGGCGGCGCGCACTCGTTTGTCGATGTGACGAACAACACGCAGTCGCAGGAGCTGAAGCTGAATATGATCAACAACGTGTTAAACCGCGTGCTCGTCATGGACGGGCGGCATGTGACCTATCAGGACGAGGTGTTTATCTTCAACACACTGCGAAAGCTCGGCGTGACGGACGTCTCGCAGTTTGTGCATCAGGTGAGGCAGCTTTTTGAGGAGACGAACAGCCGCAACGAGCTGATCGATCTCTATTGGAGCCATCAGGCGGAGATCTCGGAGCTGACCGCAAGCTATGAAAAGCTGCGGGATGCGCAACAGTCTTCGGAGGAAGCGGGAGAAGAGCCGCAGGAGCGCAGCGTGCTCTGGCTGCACGAGACGATTATGAATCGCCTGAAAACGGGGGCAGTCTATCAGGAGCTGCGCAACTATCTGACGCAGCAGGCGGGCGGCACATTTTATCTGAACCGCCAGGAGCTGCAGGTCGGCGAGCAGTCGGTGAGCGCGGAGTATATCCTTTTGAACCGGCTGAAAAACCAGACGACGGCGCGCGAGGTTCCGCTTGTGTACAACCGGCTGAATGTATACGAGCTCGGGGATGAGACGACGTACCTTTCCCATGGGGGAAAAACCGTCAGCCAGATCGTGCAGGCCGTGCTGCTGCAGGCTCTGAGCCAGGTGTACGCCCTCCGCTATGACGAGATCAAAAACAGCAGCAAAAGCATCTGGTATGAGCTGGCGAACGCCGTCTACGAGACGGCGGCGAACACCTTTGAGCGGTTTGAGGCATACCACAACAAAACGCAGCTGAAGAGGACGGACATCGAGGAATACCACAGCGATATCCACGACTACAGGCAGCAGGAGATCACGGCGCTCGAACGCCTTTTAGAGCGGCGGGAGCAGCTTTTGGAGCGGCCGGGAGAAGCGCAGGAGCCGCCACGGGCGCCGATGGAGTACATGCAGCAGCCTCAGGGCGGGGAAGAAGGGCAGACCGTCTATCAGGACGCGCGCGTGACAAACGAAAACTATATCAGGCGTCAGCAGGAGTTAAAAACACTGGAAGCGCTGCATATGGGCGACGTGCTTTTAAACCGGCAGATGACGCAGATCAACGAGCAGAATCTCGCGCGCCTCACACGTGCGCAGCAGCTCACGCAGCAGTTTCAGGCGCACACGGATGTACATATCGACCGTGGGAGGGCGCGGGAGGACGTGCTGCGCGCTCTGGAGCAGCCGCAGGAGGTTCTGCTGGAATATCTGAATGAGCAGCCGCCGGAAGGGAGCCGTGTGCAGGAGCAAAAGGAGCTGCTGCGGCAAATTTACGACGAGGACACGATCCGCATTTTTGAGACGCTGGAGCGCTACCGGAAGGAGCCGGAAAAGCTGATTATGCAGGGCATCGTATCGGCGGATCCCTTAGGGCAGATGGAGCGCGACATCCATTTGCAGCATCTGATCACGCAGCAGACATTTCAGCAGGAGCAGGAGCATTTTGAGCAGGAGACGGTTCACGAGGTGGATCAGATCCGTATGGAGACGAGCCGGCGGCTGGCGGAGGATGTGGTCAGGCATGAGGAAAGCCGGCGGCGCACGAGCCGTCTGGAGCTTCTGCACAGGGAGCAGGAGCATGTGCTTGACGAGGAGCTGCTCGAGGAGCTGCGCACGGTCAGCCGGCAGACGACGCGGGAGGAGCTGCATACAAACGAGCAGCATAACGAGCGGTCGGTGGTGGAGATC
>CASCGD010000025.1 GCA_949132985.1 uncultured Lachnospiraceae bacterium | reverse complement strand
TCTCGCTTCGCTCAATCCGTCCATCTGGATAAACTCGCTTTGATACGCTCCCGGCTCCGCAGGCGACTATGGTCTGTTTCTCCTCCATAATCAAAATATTATAAATCCCCTCCTTACCAGGAAGCCCATAACCCACATTCTCAAAATTGCCCATCATGTTTTTCTGGCGGTAGAGGTAATAAGGGTTCATCCCCATGGCGGCGGCGCCCGCCGCCGTCACACGCCCGTGCTCTGGCGTGATCTCCATGCGGTAATCCTTGTATTCATCCTTACATATATTCAGCCGCGCGGCGCGCTTGAGCGCCAGTGAGTGCACCGTCAGATTGTCCGGGTGCAGCGCCTGTATGCGGCGCATCGTCTCCTCCACGTCCGCGAGCGTCTCCCCCGGCAGCCCCAGAATCAGATCCATATTGATATTGGAAAAGCCCAGCTCCCTCGCCAGATAAAAGCGCTCCGCAACCTGTTCCACCGTATGGCGTCTTCCGATAACGCGCAGTGTCTCGTCCTTCATCGTCTGCGGGTTGACAGAAATGCGGTCGACCTCCGGGTGAGCACGCACCGCCAACAGCTTTTCTCTCGTGATGCTGTCCGGGCGACCTGCCTCCAGCGTATATTCCAGAAGATGTGAAAAATCGAACCGTGATTCGATCATTGCAAAAAGGCGCGACAACTGCCCGGGTGAGAGCGTCGTCGGCGTGCCTCCGCCAATGTAAACCGAATTTAATTTTTTGTCTGCAAAACGCGCCTGCACAAAATCCAGCTCCCGCTCCAGCGCATCAAGATAATCTTCCACCTTTTCCTGCCACGCACCGATCGGATAGGACGTAAACGAGCAGTACAGGCAGGTGCTGGGACAGAACGGAATGCCGACGTAAAGGCTGTATCCATTCTCGTAATCCAGCTTTTCCAGAAGCGCCTTTTCCCGTCTCGCAATGTCGATGGCGAGAGCGATCTTCTCGTCGCTGGCCTGATACAACCTCTTCATGTAAGAAAAAATCTCCTCCTCACCCTTCCCCTGCGTGAGAAGCTGCATCGGAATCTTTGTCGGCCGGATACCCGTCAGCGAACCCCAGGGAAGCCGCCTCCCCGTCAGCCTGACGAGCATGTCGTAAAGTCCAATTTTCAGATCGTTTTTCACAGAAAGCCGCTCATCGCTGTGACAGGGAAGCTGCACGCGGCACACGCCGTGAGCCTCATCCTGCCACAAAACATCGATCCTGCGCGCCTCGTTCGCAAAAACGATCTCCATACGCGCCGTCACCGGATCGGCATCCACGCTACGCTTTGCATCCCGTGCCTTCCTGTCAGGTTCTTTTTTTTCTGCGGATACAGAAACATTCTCTGATGGAAAAAATGCTTTCACCAGAGAATGGATATCATATTCAAAGTCCGCTTTATTCAACTGTATCTGTATCATTTTAAATTCTCCACAACTGCCTGCATCACACACCCAAAATCGTTACACAGCCGCAGCGCCTGCACGCATCCTTCATCCAGGCGTCTGCCTCCTCATACAGCTCTTTGCCGCCGTGATCCTTCCTGCATATCACTTCCCCGATTTTTTTCCAGGCTTCAAACGACACCCGCGTATCTCCGTACGGATCATATTCCGGTATCACCTCTGCAATCGCCTCCCAAAAACCCTTGTTTTCGCAGAGGATATCGTCATGCAAAAAAAGGGAGTCCTCCTTCCAGAAAGTGTTTTCATCCCACGCGCCTCTATAAAATTCATGATAGCAAGTGCCTTCGCGTTCCTGCTCCCTCACAAAAAAACTCATTATGAATCAAATATCACCTATAAAAACGGATTATTCTGCTTCTCGTAGCCAATCTTCGTCGGCTCGCCGTGCCCCGGATAGACAACCGTTAGATCCGAAAGCTTCATCAGGCGCTCCCGAATAGAGCGAATCAGTGTCCCCATACTCCCGCCCGGCAGGTCTGTGCGGCCTACCGACTCGCAGAAAAGTGTGTCGCCGGAAAAGACCACTTCCTTCTCCGGGAAATAAAAGCATACGCCGCCCGGCGTATGTCCGGGTGTGTGGACAACCCGGATCTGCATACCTGCAAGGCTCAGCTCATCATTGTCATGCATCACATGATCCGCCTTCGTCGATACGCGCACACCGATCATCGCTCCGCCGTTTAATTCAGGGCGCCGCAGCATCTCCATATCATCCTCATGCACATAGACGGGAAGATGAAACTCAAAAACCAGTCCGTCCACACCCATAATATGGTCAAAATGCCCATGGGTGAGCAAAATCGCAGCAGGCTTATAGCCGCCCTCCCGAATTTTTTTTGCCAGCGCATCCGCATTGTCGCCGGGGTCGATGATAAGACATTCCTTCGTTTCCTCGTTGACCGCAAAATAGCAGTTGGTACCCACCACACCCACTACATAATGTTCTATCTTCATCAGCCTGTCGTCCTTTCTATATCAATCACGCTCTCCACCTGACGAAGCTTCTCGATCAGGCCGTTGACCTGCTCTTTGCCCTTCGTCTCAAAACCAATGGAGATTGTGACAATACCCTGTTTGCTCGTCTTGGAATGAACGGAGGTGATGTCAATCCCCCGTTCCGTAAAAATACGCGTCAAATCTACCAAAAGACCGGTGCGGTTATTTCCGTAAATATTGATCTCCGCAAGATACGTTCCGGCATCCCCGCTTACAACATCGCCACTCCACTCCGCTTCGATGAGCCGTGGCTTTTCCAACTCCGAGAGATTGATCATATTAATACAGTCCGTGCGATGGATGGACACACCCCGCCCTCTGGTTACGAAGCCGACAATCTCATCCCCCGGAACCGGACTGCAGCATTTCGACAAATGCACGGCAATATCATAAAGTCCTTTTACCACGATACCGCTCCGGGAAGAGCGCCCGTTTGGCTGGCGATCCACGTTCGTATGCTCAATCTGCTTTAAAATATCCGCATCCGACACCGCAAGCGGGTGATTCTTGCGGTACTCCTCCTGCATCCGGTTGACAACCTGGCTCTCCTTTAACGCTCCGTGTCCGATGGTGGCAAGCGCATTCTCCCAATGCTGGAAGCCGTACTTGCGCAGAATTTTCGCCTGATACTCGGGCTTGTTGAGATCCGGCCAGTTTATACCCTTTGATTTGCAGTACTTTTCCAGCAGCTCCTTGCCCTTTAGGATATTCTCCTCCTTAAACTGGCTCCGGAACCATTGATTAATTTTATTTTTTGCCTGTGTGCTCTTTACAATGTTCAGCCAGTCACGGCTGGGTCCCTTTGAATTTTGCGAGGTAATGATCTCTATGCGGTCGCCGTTCTGAATCCTGTAATCGATCGTCACCAGCTTACCATTGACCTTTGCACCGATCATTCTGTTGCCAACCGCCGAATGGACGCTGTATGCAAAATCTACCGGCGTTGAGCCGTTGGGCAGATTTTTCACGTCCCCTGACGGCGTAAAGCAAAAGACCATATCAGAAAAAAGATCGAGGTCACTCTTCAAAAGACTTAAAAACTCCCGGTTATCGGACATATCCCGCTGCCACTCCAAAATCTGACGCAGCCAGCTTAGCTTTTCCTCCTCACCGTTTAGAGCGTTGCCGTTTGCGGCCT
Organism: uncultured Lachnospiraceae bacterium; assembly: GCA_949132985.1. GTDB lineage: Bacteria > Bacillota > Clostridia > Lachnospirales > Lachnospiraceae > W0P33-017. The sequence goes on along the minus strand of CASCGD010000025.1, from coordinate 30,288 downwards.
CTTTGTACTTCCAGTGCGCGGCAATACCATACTCCGCCGTTCGATGCATCTCATAGGTGCGGATCTGTATCTCAAAGGGCCGCCCATCCGGCCCGATCAAAGTTGTGTGAAGAGATTGATACATATTCGGTTTTGGCATCGCGATATAATCCTTGAACCGACCGGGAATCGGTTTGTACATCTCATGAATCACGCCGAGCGCCGTATAACAGTCCTTCACGTCATCTACCAAAATGCGGATGGCAAACAAATCGTAGATCTGGTCGATGGTTTTTCCCTGATTGACCATTTTTTTATAAATACTGAAAAAATGCTTGCTGCGGCCCTCAATATTTGCCTTGATGCCCTCCGCATCAATGTGCTCCTTCACCTCCTGCACAAGATTCTGCACATACTCATCCCGTGCTCCTTTGCGCATCGCAACCTTTTCCACCAGATCATAATAGGCCTCCGGCTCCAGATATTTTAAGGAAAGGTCATCCAGCTCCGTCTTGATCTTGGAAATACCCAGCCGCTGGGCAATGGGCGCATAGATATCCATCGTCTCTCTGGCCTTTTCCTTCTGCTTCTCCGGCTTCATATATTTCAGAGTGCGCATGTTGTGCAGACGGTCGGCAAGTTTGATCAGAATCACGCGGATATCCTTCGCCATCGCCAGAAACATTTTCCGCAGGTTCTCCGCCTGAACCTCCAGCTTATCCGCATCATAAGACAACTGTCCCAATTTCGTGACTCCGTCCACCAAAAGCGAAACCTCACTGTTAAACTCCTTCGAGATTTCCTCTTCGGTCATCACGGTGTCCTCCACCACGTCATGCAAAAGCCCCGAGACAATCGTCTCCTTGTCAAGCTCCAGCTCTGCCAGAATGATCGCCACGCAGAGGGGATGAATAATATAAGCCTCGCCGGATTTGCGAACCTGCCCCTCATGGGCGTCGTTCGCAATCCGGAAGGCTTTTTTGATCATCGATATATCGTCAGAAGGGTGATATTTGCGCACACAGTCAATCAGCTCCTCATATAAAAACTCAGGGCTGACAAAATCATCCATCTTGCGAATGTGTCCCGCGTTCGACATCACAGTCCGCTCTAATTGTTCAATCTGCTCGGTTGTCATTTCTGCCATTATATCACCTTTATACTTGTACTTGCAATCTTTTCCCTATACGTATGATAAAGATGATTTTACTAAAAAATTTCTAAAAAAGCAATGCCATAGATTGCCAGATTCGGGCGGAAAATGAATTATTTTTTATACATTGTGCAAAAATGTGGTAGTCTGGGGTGCCGCCCTCTCTGGCTTGCCGTGCTGCTTTCTCCTTACAGCGATTTGATCCGCTCCAGGGCTGCCAGCGTGTTCTCGTAGCTTCCGAAGGCGGTCAGCCGGAAATATCCTTCGCCGCTGGGACCGAAGCCGGAGCCGGGGGTGCCGACTACATTTGCCTGCGCTAAAAGGTAGTCGAAAAATTCCCAGGATGTCATGTGGCCAGGAGTTTTCAGCCAGATATAGGGCGCATTTACGCCGCCGAACACCTCATAGCCCGCCGCCTGCAGACCCTCTTTGATAGCCGTGGCATTTTTCATGTAATAAGCAACCTGATCTTTCAGCTGTGCCTTTCCGGCATCGGAATAGACCGCCTCACCGGCTCTCTGGATAATGTAGGGCGCGCCGTTAAATTTCGTGCCATGGCGTCTTGCCCACATGCCGTGAAGGGATACTTCGCCGCATTTCAGCTCCTTGGGAACCACCGCATAACCTAAACGCACGCCTGTAAACCCTGCGTTTTTGGAAAAGCTCTTCAGCTCAATCGCACAGGTTCTCGCCCCCTCGCACTCATAGATTGTATGAGCCACATCGCTCTCGGAAATATATGCCTCGTAAGCGCCGTCGTAGATGATCACTGCGCCCACCTTGTTCGCATAGTCCACCCATGCCTGCAGCTGCGCCTTCGTGACAGTCGTTCCCGTGGGGTTATTAGGCAGGCAGAGATAAATCATGTCCGGCGCCTCCTTCGGAAAATCCGGAACAAATCCGTTTTCTTTTGTGCAGGGCATGTAGATTACGTCGCTCCACATCTGCGTGTCAGGATTATAGGTGCCGGTTCTGCCCGCCATCACGTTGGAATCCACATAGACCGGATAAACCGGGTCACACACTGCAATGCGGTTATCCTGCGCAAAAATCTCCTGAATATTTGCAGAATCACTCTTTGCTCCGTCGGACACAAAAATCTCATCTGCACCAATGTCACAGCCACGGGCCTTATAATCATTTTCTGCAATCGCATTCCGCAAAAACTCGTAACCGAGATCCGGCGCATATCCGCGAAATGTCTCTGCCGCCGCCATCTCATCCACCGCCTTATGCATCGCCTCGATGATGGCAGGCGCAAGGGGCTGTGTCACGTCCCCGATGCCAAGACGGATCAGCTTCCTGTCAGGGTTTGCCTCGGTATATGCCGCTACTTTTTTTGCGATTGTGCTGAACAGATAACTGCCCGGCAGCTTCTGGTAATTGTCATTGATCTGAAACATATTGTTTTCTCCTTTTCTCTTAATAAAATTTACTCCGGTGCCAAAAGCATCTCAAGGTATTGGCCGGCAATGCGGGAGAGACTGTCGGCGCTCGATGCCTCAACGCTATAACTCAATCTCCCCATCAAATACTACCTCGGCAGGACCGGTCATGTAGACGAGATTTTGTTCGCGGTCCCAGCGAATGCGCAGACTCCCGCCCAATAATTCTACGGAAACCTCGTCCTTTGTCAAACCGTTTAAAATCGCAGCTACGACTGTCGCGCAGGTTCCGGTTCCGCAGGCCAGTGTCTCACCGCTTCCCCTCTCCCAGACGCGCATCCTCAGATGCGTCTCATCGATGACATTGACAAACTCCGTATTGATACGTTTCGGAAATCGGGCATGATTTTCAAAATCCGGTCCGATTTTTCCCAGATCAAGCTCCCGCACGTCCTCGTCCATAAATATAACACAGTGAGGGTTTCCCATGGATACGCAGGTCACCTCGTAGCTTTTTCCCGCCGCGTCAAGAGGCTGCGATATCACCGGGCTGTTGGAAAAATCCACAGGAATCTGCTCTGCCTCCAAAATCGGCGCGCCCATGTTCACAGTAACCTCCCGCACCTTGCCCTCCTCCACAAAAAGCTCCAGATACTTGATACCCGCCAGGGTATCCACGCTGATTCTGGTTTTATCCGTCAATCCGTAATCATACACATACTTTGCCACACAGCGGATACCGTTGCCGCACATCTCAGCCCGGGAACCATCCGCATTATACATCGCCATCTCAAAATCGGCTTTATCCGACGGACAGATCAGAATCAGGCCGTCAGAGCCGATCCCAAAATGCCTGTCACTGACAAACCTTGCCACCTCCCCTGGGTTTTTCACCGTCTCCGCAAAGCCGTTGACATATACATAGTCATTGCCGCAGCCGTGCATTTTCGTAAACCTCATCCCATTTCCTCCTATTTCTAAAGTTCCATCGGTTTTCCTTCACCCGCAGGCTTACCTTCCTCCTAACAAACTCAAAATCATGGCAGCGGTCTCAACGATGCCGCTTCCGCTGTCCATGCTTGATTTCTGAATATACCGGTGGGCCTCCTCCTCGGTCAGACCATTTTTTTCCATCAAAAGCTGCTTTGCCTTGTCAATGGTCCGCTGCTGCTCCTCCGAGCGCATGTTCGGCTTTGCCCGCGCTTTTTTCCGCCTGCGGGCATAAGCGATGCTCATGACCTCCATCGTCTCGCACAGCTCCCGCACATAAAGCGGTGTGGTCAGGCTGAAAATATCCGCAGCCTCTCTGGCATCCACATAATCCTTCGGACCAATCATCAGAAACTGAAACCCCGCTCCGGCATTCTCATAAATCTCGATTGCCATGCCGTCCACAAGTCTGTAATTGCTGACGATAATTCCGCTGTCATACTCGCTGGCCGCCTGCAGGGCCTGCGCCACCGTCGTACAGACCGCGTTCACCGTATAGCCTGCCTTTTGCAGCACACTCCGAAGACTTTTTGCTGTTTCCTGCTTTGGAAAAACTAAAATGATATTCATTGATGTGAGTCACTTTCCTCCCGGCAAATCATTTTTTCCACAAGTATCCATATCCAGCAGCTTTCATCATCCTGTACTAAGGTTGCGCCCGTTCGCCTCCGCTCGCGGGCATGTCGTCGGAAGGCATTCCTACTAAAATACTACGTATTTTGCCTTCCTCCTAATATTTATACAGATATTCCTCCAGCTCCCAGTTCGTCACCTGATAACGATAGGTCTCCCATTCCTTCTTCTTTACCTTCAAAAGCTTTTCACAGATATGGCCTCCCAGCACGGACTGCACAAAGGTATCTGCCTCGAACGCCTCGACGGCATCCTTGAGCGTCTCCGGCATCTGGCCGATGCCCAGCATTTCCTTCTCCGCCCTGCTCATTGCAAACATATTCATCTGTACCTCCGCCGGGGGCATGATCTGCTTTTTTATACCCTCCAGCCCGGCCGCAAGACAGAGCGCCAGCGCCAGGTACGGGTTCATGGACGGGTCGGGACTGCGCAGCTCAATGCGCTTTTTATCGTCTTTTACCATCGGAATCCGAATCAGGGGCGTGCGGTTCGTAAAGGACCATGCAATATCCGTAGGCGCCTCGTAGCCCGGAACCAGCCGCTTATAGGAATTAATCAGCGGATTCATAATCAGCGTCATTCCCCGAATATGCTCCATGATTCCCCCGATGAAATAGTATGCTTCCCTGCTCAGCCCATATCTCCCGGAAGACTCATAAAAAATATTTTTTCCGTTCCGGTGCAGGGACATGTTCAGATGGACACCGCTGCCCGCCACATCCGCCTTGGGTTTCGGCATAAAGCTGGCAAACAGGCCGTGCCGCTTTGCCACCGTCTTTACCGCCAGCTTGAAGGTCATAAAATCATCCGCAATACCAAGTGCTTCCTTATATTTGAAATCCACCTCATGCTGTCCAGCCGCCGCCTCGTGGTGGGACGCCTCGATCTCGCAGCCCATATCCTCCATTGTCAGCACAATGTCGCGCCTTGCATTTTCCCCCGAATCATTCGGTCCAAGGTCAAAATATCCGGCATGCTCCCTGATCTCCATCGTGGGATTGCCCTGGTCATCGGTATTCAGCAGAAAAAACTCACATTCGGGTCCCACCTGAAACTCATACCCCATCTCCCCGGCCTGCGCGATGGCAGTCTTTAAAACCGCGCGGGGATCCCCCTTGTAGGGTCGCTCATTTGCATCATAAACATCACAGATAATGCGCGCCACCTTCCCCTGCTGGGGACGCCACGGAAAAATCGCAAACGTATCCCGGTCGGGATACAGATACATATCTGACTCCTCCACCCGGGCAAAGCCCTCAATCGCAGAGCCGTCAAAGGCATACTGGTTATCCAGCGCCCGCTCCAGCTGGTTTTTCGTGATCGCTATATTTTTCAGCGTTCCGAATATATCGGTGAACTGCAGACGTATAAATTCTACGTCCTCCTCCTCTGCCATCCGCAAAATATCCTGTTTTGTGTAATGTGACATTTCTACTCTCCTTTTTTTACTCCGCAATGCTTTAACACATTTTCAAAATCCATATCTCCGCCAAACAGGTCAAGTGCGCTTCCGATGGTAACATTCACCCGCCCTTCTCCGAGCTCCCGCAGCGCCTCCAGATCCGCAAAGCCCGCAACGCCGCCCGCATAGGTCACGGGTATGCCCTGCCAGCTTCCCAGCAGCTGTACAAGCGGCCGCTCAATGCCCTGCGCCCTTCCCTCCACATCCACCGCGTGAATCAGAAATTCATCCGCATACTCCGTCAGCCTGTCGAGAAACTCATGGGTCACACGCTCGATCGTCCACCTCTGCCAGCGATCGGTCACGACATAGTAATCATTCCCCCGCCTGCGACAGCTCACATCCAGCACAAGACGCTCCCTGCCGACGGCCTTTCGCAGCTCTTCCAGCCTGTCGTAATGAATCACACCGCCCGCAAACACATAGGACGTCACAATGACATGGCTCGCTCCCGCCGCTAGAAACGCCCCCGCATTGTCCGCCGTAATGCCGCCGCCCACCTGCATGCCGCCCGGATACGCTTCCAGAGCTGCCAGGGCCTGCGCCCTTGTCGCAGCATAATACTCTGATTCCACGGCATTCAGCAAAATGATATGCCCTCCGCAAAGTCCCTTCCTTTTATAAAGGCGGGCAAAATCCGCCGCGCTCTTCTCCGTCACAAAATTTTCTTCTGCAAAATCCCCCGCATCCTTCAGGCTGCCTCCCACAATCTGCTTCACCTTTCCGTTGTGGATATCGATACAAGGCCGAAATTCCATATGCACACCTCCCAAACTACAGGTTACGCCTATTCATCGTTTAGAGTGTAGCACAGTTTCACGAAAAACAAAACATTTTGCATTTATTTTTTTACATTATTAACCACTCGACTTCCATTGACATTAATTTGCATTTTTTGTATCATAGATACATTAAACACGACAAAGCGATAAAAGTAGAAAGCGAGGAAAAACCTATGGGTACAATTATTGGTGAAGGAATTACCTTTGACGACGTTCTGTTAGTCCCCCAGTATTCGGAAGTCACCCCTGACATGATCACGTTGACCACGAAACTGACAAATGCGATCACACTGAACATTCCCATGATGAGTGCTGCCATGGACACTGTGACCGAGCATCGCATGGCGATTGCAATGGCGCGGCAGGGCGGCATCGGCGTTATCCACAAAAACATGTCCATCGAGACACAGGCAGAAGAAGTAGACAAAGTAAAACGCTCCGAAAACGGAGTCATCACAGATCCCTTTTCATTGTCCGAAGACAACACCCTGCAGGATGCAGACGATCTCATGTCTAAATTCCGCATTTCCGGCGTACCCATCACCCGAGGAACCAAGCTTGTAGGTATCATCACCAACCGGGATTTAAAATTTGAAGAAGACTTTACAAAGAAGATCAAAGAGTGCATGACCTCTGAAAATCTGATCACCGCAAAAGAGGGCATCACCCTGGAGGAGGCCAAAAAAATCCTCGCAAAGGCCAGAAAAGAAAAGCTTCCCATCGTGGACGTTGACAACAATCTAAAAGGACTAATCACCATCAAAGACATCGAAAAACAGATTAAATACCCCTTAAGCGCAAAGGATTCCCTCGGACGGCTTCTCTGCGGCGCTGGTGTCGGCATCACCGGGAACATGATGGACCGTGTGGGCGCCCTTGTAAACGCGCACGTAGACGTGGTTGTCGTGGATTCCGCCCATGGGCATTCCAAAAATATTCTCGACGCAGTGAAAAAAATCAAAAATACTTACCCCGACCTTCAGGTCATCGCTGGCAACATTGCCACGGCCGAAGCCACAAGAGCACTTATCGAAGCAGGCGCAGACGCGGTCAAGGTCGGTATCGGCCCCGGCTCTATCTGTACCACCCGTGTGGTTGCAGGCATTGGCGTTCCGCAAATATCTGCGATCATGGACTGCTACGCGGCTGCAAAGGAATATAACATCCCTGTCATCGCGGACGGCGGCATCAAGTATTCCGGCGACATGACAAAAGCTCTGGCTGCCGGTGCAAACGTATGTATGATGGGAAGTCTTTTCGCAGGCTGCGACGAGGCGCCCGGCACCTTCGAGCTGTATCAGGGCAGAAAATACAAGGTATACCGCGGCATGGGCAGTATCGCTGCCATGGAAAACGGCTCCAGGGACCGCTACTTCCAGGAAAACGCACGCAAGCTCGTACCCGAGGGCGTCGAGGGACGTGTAGCATATAAGGGTTCCGTGGAGGATACCATCTTCCAGATGATCGGCGGCATCCGCTCCGGCATGGGCTACTGCGGCTGTCCTACCATCGAGGACTTAAAGCAGAGCAGCAAGTTCGTGAAAATCTCCGCGGCGGCACTGCGCGAAAGCCATCCCCATGATATCCACATCACGAAGGAAGCCCCGAACTACGCCAGCGACGCAAACTAAAAGCAATTGTCCCGGCGGAATAAAGAAATCCGCTTCACCGATTGACAGCAACCGGCGAAGCGGATTTTTGTTTCACTCCCTCCGCACCATACCTTCACTGCATGCCCGGAATATTCCCGGCCTCTACCTCAAAACCGCAAACACCACATCCGCCGCATAGATCACCAGCATAACGATCCCCTCCGGCCGTCTGATCTGTTTTCCGCTGACTGAAAACAGAAACGCCACGAGACTAACCCCAATCAAAATCAACAGATCATAAACCGATGCCAGATTCACGGCGACGGGATGGATTGTCGCGGAAATTCCCAGAATAAACATAAGATTAAAAATATTCGAGCCGGCCACATTGCCGACTGCCAGACCGGTCTCCCCTTTTCGTGCCGCCACAAAAGACGTCACCAGCTCCGGAAGGGAAGTCCCCACCGCAACGATGGTAAGCCCGATCAGCGTCTCCGTCATTCCCGCCGCCCGGGCAATCTCCTTTGCGCCAAAAACCACGGCCTGACCGCCGCCCACAATGAGCGCAAGGCCAACTGCTATGAGCAAAATGCACTTTTGAACCGGCTGGAGCTTTGTATGCTCCTCCAACTGCGGATGCTTTTTTGCATCCGCAATCAGGGCTGCAATGTAGATGATAAACAGAGCGAGAAGCACCAGCCCGGTGACTCGCCCCACCGTCCCTGCGGTATCTTCCATCCGCATCTCAGAAAAACCTCCCGAAAGCAGCAGCCCCGCGCCGCCGGTCAACACCAACACCAGTATGGTAGCCGCAATGGAGATCGGAAAATCCCGTTTTAAAATTCCGCTCTCCACCGGAACCGGATGGATGACGGCGCACAGCCCCAGCACCGCCAGCAGATTGAAAAGATTCGAGCCAACCACATTGCTCAAAGCGATCTCGTTGGCGCCCTGCAGCGCCGCCGATGTGCTCACCGCAAGCTCCGGCGCGCTGGTCCCCAGCGCAACGATGGTAAGCCCGATAATGAGTGACGGCACCCTGAAATTTTTTGCCAGCGCCGAGCTGCCGTCCACAAACAGATCGGCTCCCTTGATGAGTGCCGCAAAACCAACAACCAGAAGTAACATTTGTAACACAAGCATAATTTTTCCCTCCTTTAAATCGATTCCGCACGCGGCGAAAACCCCTTCTCCCCGACATATATGCTCCGGCTTCACCGGTCATACGACACAAAAAAAGAGACCTTTACTGCAAACAAAATTTGCAGTAAAAGTCTCGCTTTGTAGAAATCATTCTCTTTCGGATACTTATATCACGTTCACCCGACCTGTAAATACCTCGTCAGGTGTTCCTGTGATATCATCCGCGAACGCTCTCCAGTAAACATGCCCCGGGGAATCATCTTCCCGTACTGACGGAACCATGTCGCACACCGATCCTTAAAACTCAGGTGTGCAAGCTACTCCCTGATACTTGCTCTTACTCTACCAGATTCAGAAGCAAAAGTCAACAAAAAAATCTTTTTTCAACTTTGCTTTTTCAACTACATCTGGCTCATCAGATTGACCATTTCAATCGCTGACAATGCGCAGTCGTATCCTTTATTTCCGGACTTGCTTCCTGCCCGCGCAATGGCCTGCTCGATATTCTCCGTCGTCACAATGCCAAAGATCACCGGAACGCCTGTATTTAACGATACCTGCGCGATCCCCTTGGACACCTCATTGCACACGTAATCGTAGTGCGAGGTCTGCCCGCGGATGACAGCGCCGACGCAGATCACCGCATCATATTTGCCGGACTGTACCATTTTCAAAGCGACAACCGGAATCTCAAAAGCCCCCGGCACCCATGCCGCCGTAATATTTTCTTCCTCTACGCCATGGCGGACCAGTCCGTCCACCGCGCCGCCCAGCAGCTTATTCACGATAATCTCGTTGAATCGTGACGCAACGATGCCGACCCGCATCCCCTCCGGTGCAACAACCTTTCCTTCTACAACATTGATCTCTCTCATAATAATGCAATCTCCCTTCTGTGCGGTTTACAAAATCCGAACCGAAACTTATTCAAACGTGATATTATTAAAAATATGCCCCATCTTAGCCTGCTTTGTCTTCATATAAAAACGGTCGTATTTCTGCGGATGAATCTCAATCGGTATGCGCTCTTTGATCTCAATCCCAAAATCCTTCAAGCCATACACCTTCTCCGGATTATTTGTGAGGAGCCGCAGGGACTTTACTCCCAGATCGGACAAAATCTGCACGCCCTCCCAGTACTCCCGCAAATCCGGCGCAAATCCGAGACGGATATTCGCCTCAACCGTGTCAAGCCCCTGCTCCTGCAGCTCGTACGCCTTGAGCTTGTTGATCAGGCCGATGCCGCGCCCCTCCTGGCGCATGTAGAGAATCACCCCCCGGCCCTCCTTCTCAACCATTTCCATCGCAGTCTGCAGCTGGCTGCCGCAATCACAGCGAAGGGAACCGAAGGTATCCCCGGTCAGACATTCGGAGTGCACCCGGCAGAGCACGTTCTCTCCGTCCCCGATTTCACCCTTTACGAGCGCCACATGGTGCGCCCCTGTAATATCATTGACATAGCCGTAGATCATGAACTCCCCGTACTCCGTGGGAAGACACGCCCCGGCCTCCCGCATCAGATGCTTCTCGTGTGTCCGGCAGTAATCCTGCAAATCCCTGATGGTGATAAAAACAAGGCCAAGCTCCTTCGAGAGTTCCTGCAGCTCCGACGCGCGCATCATCGTTCCGTCCGCGCGCATCACCTCACAGCAGACGCCGCAGGGCTTTAGACCTGCCAGGCGCATCAGATCCACCGTCGCCTCGGTATGTCCGCCCCGGGTGAGAACGCCCCCGTGTTTTGCCACAAGCGGGAAGACATGCCCCGGCCTTCGGAAATCCTCCGGCCTCGCCCCCTCCTCCACGCATTTTCGCATCGTCAGGCCGCGCTCCTTTGCGGAGATTCCGGTCGTCGTATCCACATGGTCCACCGACACCGTAAACGCGGTGTGATGATTGTCCGTATTTTCCGAAACCATCGCCGGCAGCCCCAGCCTTGCCGCCAGGTCCGCACTCATAGGCGTGCAGATCAGGCCCTTCGCATGGGTTGCCATCAGATTGATATTTTCAGTGGTTGCAAACTGTGAGGCGCAGATCATATCGCCCTCATTTTCCCGATCCGGGTCATCCGTCACGAGAATCACTTTGCCCGCCCGAAGCTCCTCCAGCGCCTCTTCAACCGTATTATACACAAAATCCATTTTTCTTCCCTTTCGCAGCCTGCAGTTTTATGCAGCCGCATCCTTTCTGTCCTTTTTTCGCGGATAACCACTCTGCCGCGGTATTTCTGCTGACGAGCACTAAACTAACTTTGTCAGCAAAGCCGACTCACGGGTGCCAATGGCAATGTAGAAAATGTCATCGCCCGTGAGCTTAACCGCCGGAGTAATATCCATACACTCCCGCCGTCAAAAACCATGCTCCGCCAAAAATTCCATCGTAATCCCGGACGGCTCCGGCGACGATTTTACATCCGTGAAATGCAAAAGCCGTTCCACATACTTTCCGACAACATCATTTTCAAGATTCACCACCGCCCCCGGCTCGTGCATCAAAAGCGTGGTCTCCGTCCCCGTGTGGGGGATGACCGACACCGAAAATGCATCCTCTGTCACGGCAGCCACCGTCAGACTGATCCCGTCAATACAGATCGAGCCCTTCTCCACGATCAGCCGCAAAATATCGGGCTTTGCCCCGATCGTAACCCAGACTGCATTTTCCTCCCTCCGGTAGCTGCGGATGTACCCGGTTCCGTCAATGTGCCCCGATACGATATGCCCGCCGAACCGCCCGTCCGCCGCCATCGCACGCTCAAGGTTTACCGCATCCCCCGGCTTTGCCCCTGAAAGGCTGCTCCTGCGGATCGTCTCCGCCATCACATCCGCCATAAACTGCCCCTCCTGCATGGAAACCACCGTCAGGCAAATTCCGTTGACCGCGATGCTGTCCCCGATCCTTGTCCCCTCGAGCACCTTCTTCGCCCGAATCCGAATGCTCCCGGATATGCCCTGACGATCGATGGCCAAAATCTTACCCAACTCTTCTATTACTCCTGTAAACATCTACACACCTGCCTTATACTCGATCAGCAAATCCTCTCCCACCGGCGTCACCCGCTCCATCACAAGCTTCACCGCCTGCTGCGGCAGCTCAACCCCGCTGCCCTCCACCGGTGTTTTTGCTCCCTCGCCTCCGAAGAGCTTCGGCGCAACAAACGCTTTCACCTCATGTACATATCCAAGTCGGAGCATACTGTCGTTTAATGTCCCGCCGCCCTCCAAAAGGACGCTGTCAATCTTCCTCTCTCCCAGAACCTGCATCAATTTCCCCAAATCCACGCGCCCCTGCCCGTTCCCGAGCTCGTAAACCTGTATGCCCAGTGATTCCAGCGCTTTTCTTCTGGCCGGCTCCGCCCTGGCGCACGCGACAATGGTTTCATACTCGTGCGCACTTTTCGCAATCGCACTGTCTGCCGGCAACCGAAGCCTGCTGTCACAGATGATGCGCACCGGACTGCGCCCGCCGGGGAAGCGGACGTTGAGCATCGGATCATCCGAGAGCACGGTTCCGATGCCTGCCATAATGCCGCGGTAATTGTGCCGCAGCTGCTGAACCATATTCCTGGCCTCCTCCCCCGTTATCCATTTGGATGCGCCGGTTCTGGTAGCAATCTTGCCGTCCGCAGTCATGGCATATTTCAGGACTACATAGGGGGTATGTGTCGTAATATAATGGAAAAAGACCGGATTGAGACGATCGCATTCACTTCGCAGGAAATCCTCCTCCACCGCAATCCCCGCCTCCCGAAGCAGCGCCACTCCCCTGCCTGCCACCTTTGGATTCGGGTCCCGCGAGCCGATGACCACCCGCGCAATTCCATTCGCAATGATCGCCTCCGTACACGGCGGCGTCCTGCCGTAATGACAGCACGGCTCCAGCGTCACATAGATCGTGGCACCCTGTGCCGACTCCGTCAGGGACGCGATGGCATTGCGCTCCGCATGAGGCTGTCCGTACCGCTCGTGAAAGCCCTCGCCGATGATACGTCCATCCTTTACAATCACCGCCCCCACCAGCGGATTCGGACTTGTCCAGCCCCGCCCGCGCTTTGCAAGAGCTATGGCACGGCGCATATAGTCCTGATCTCTCATATATCTCCTCCCTCTCATCTCTCAAAAACCGCAATCGGAATCCCTTTTGCGCCCCTGTGCATATAAAAAAGGCAGATCACTTAAGATCTGCCGGGTAGTGCTCTCTCATATCTGTTTTGCCTGCATCCTTCCCTCTGCACGCGTCTCCAAACGCACACAACGAATCAATGCGCTGCATCTTCTACCATCCAGACTATACTGTCGGCTCCGGAATCACACCGGATCATGCCTTGCGGCTCGCGGGCTTTACCGCCGGTGGGGAATCACACCCCGCCCCGAAGATCTTTTCTGTTTGCTTTAGTCATTATAACCTATCATTGCCCGATATGCAATCATTTTTTGTGGATTTTTTCACTACTATTTAGCTGATCATCCCGCCCGCAGTGGCAGACAAAAGGCACAGCACCATCGTTGAGATGAGATGCACCGCATCCACATCCACACTCTGATGAAGCAAAAGACCCACAAGAAACAGTACGCCGTAGTAGAGCGCACCAACTAAAAATCCCCACAGATACTTTTTGAGGCCGACCTTTTTTCCTATGAGAAAACCGCCCAGGAAACCGGAAATAATATAGATCGCGATAATCGCACCATTCGTGACCGGTTCCGACAGCTCCATCCGATACATTAGAAAAGCCAGGAGCAGAAGCATAATTCCGGTTACAATATACATCGTCACCAAAACCACCATCACCGGTATAACCATTGATTCCTTTTTTCCCTGCCGTTCCATAAAATACCCTCCCGCAAAAGTTTTGTCCTAAATAACTATTAAACTCTATGCGCAGGCGAGGACAAATAGAACGCACGATCTCATTTTTAACAGCGATTATCTTCCCTCCCATCTCTCAAATCCAACAGATACCGCACCATTTCCTTACCCGTAAGCTCCACGGTTCCGTTCCTGGCAAACTTAAGCTTTTTCATCAACCCGTGGCTCGCCGCATTGCCCGGCTCCACAAAGCAGTTGAGCGTCTCGAACCCGTAGAGATTCTCACGCGCAAAGGCAATCAGCTTTTCGCAGATTTCCGTCGCGTAACCCTGTCTCTGATACGGTGTCCCGACAATGTAGCCCATCTCCAGCACGATCTCATCTCCCAGATCCGCATGTGAAAACCCGGCGCGACCGATGAGCACACCGCTCTCCCGTGAAAATACCAGCCACATCCCATAGCCGTAAAACCGATACATGTTCGCGATGTAATCTCTCGTATACTGTTCCTCCGCCGCCCGCTCATAGAGCGGCTCCGTGTAATCCGTGATACCCGGCTGTGCGTAGAGCGCGAACAGATCATCCAGATCCCCGAGCGTGATCTCCCGCAGGATGCACCGCCCCGTCACGACCGTAATCCACGGCAGACCCTGGGCCCGCTTCATAACCCGGTCGAGAAGCTGCACGTCCACCTCGTCGAAGCCCTCGACAAGCAAATCTGCGCGCAGTGCGCCGCCCGTGATCCCACACGCCCTCCCGCATCCCGACTCTTCCAATCCTTCATTTAACGCATTTCGGCCCGGACTCCCCAAAGCATGCTCCATTTCGGCTCCCACCGCTCCGCCCGGCACCTCACGTCCGGACTGCTTTGGCGTATGCCCCGCCCCGGCTCCCTCTTCCTCACCCGGCGTTTCACACGCCGGCCTCTCCGCGGCACGCTCCGCTTCTGCATCCAGCTTTCCCGCCAGCGCGCCGTACCCAACAGTCGCCATCGGCGTACCCTGCGCCAGAGAAAGTGTCTCCCTTGTTGCCGCCAGCAAAAGCGTCTCCGACGGCACGATAAAAAGCTCCCCGAAATCGTTGTATTCATCCAGATCAACGACAGAAACGCCTGCCCCGGAAAGCTCCGGGATCAGGCGCTGTAATTGATTGTCCGTCGCCTCACTCCCGCGATAGCACACGAAAGAAAGGCTCCTTATCGATTGAAAAAACGAGGACGAAGATATCGCCCGCTCGCTCTCGGTCATGGGCATGCCCTCAGAAGGCATGTTGAGAAATGCATCCTCCTCTAACATGTTTCCGGCTCGGGATAATCCACGTCAAAGGTGTCTGCCGTCACCTTCGCCATCTTCTGTTCTTCCATCGGGCGGTCGGAGTAATCCGTCTTTACCCTTGCGATCCGATCAACCACGTCCATTCCCTCAATCACCTTTCCGAACCCTGCATATTCACCGTCTAAGTGAGGACTCGTCTCATGCATGATAAAAAACTGGCTTCCCGCAGAATCGGGAACCATGGTGCGCGCCATGGAAAGCACACCGGGCGTATGCTTCAAATCGTTTGTGAAGCCGTTGTGCGTAAACTCTCCCCGGATGGAGTAACCGGGACCGCCCATGCCTGTGCCCTCCGGATCGCCGCCCTGAATCATAAAGCCGGGGATCACCCTGTGAAAGATCACGCCGTCGTAATAGCCCTTTTTAATCAGGCTTAAAAAATTATTTACTGTATTCGGTGCGATCTCAGGATACAGCTCCGCTTTGATCACATCTCCATTTTCCATCTCAATCGTCACGATCGGGTTTTTGTTTGCCATGATTGTCTCCTTTTTCGATGCAAAGGCCGCCATGGAGACAGCCTCCGCACAATTTTTAAATTAGATGATTCCTTATAAGGTAACGGACATCTTATCCAGATGCCAGATCTCGTCTATATACTGCTGGATCGTGCGGTCGGAAGAAAATTTCCCCGAATGCGCGACATTCAAAATCGCCTTCTTCGCCCAGCCCTTTTCATCCATATACATCGCTTCGATCTTCTTTTGCGCTTCCGCGTAGGAGTGGAAATCTGCCAGCGTAAAGTACGTGTCCGCATACTGCGTACAATGGGTATTCAGCAGTGAGTTGTACAGATCCCGGAACAGCTCGGTATCGTTTTTCGAATAAAAACCGTTGATGAGCTGCATCAGCACCTGGCGGATCTTCGGATCGCTGTTAAAAATCTGCATCGGATCGTAATCCCGCGCCTTCTCATGAGCAATGACCTCATCCGCACTCATACCGAAAATGACGATATTTTCCTCTCCGACCTCCTCAACCATCTCAACGTTTGCACCGTCCATTGTACCGATGGTGATCGCGCCGTTTAACATATACTTCATGTTTCCGGTTCCAGACGCCTCCTTGCTGGCCGTGGAAATCTGCTCGGAAACATCCGCACCGCTCGTGATGATCTCCGCATTGGAGACACTGTAATCCTCGATAAATACAACCTTGATCTTTCCGTTAATGCCGGCGTCGTTATTCACCACGTCAGCCACACTGTTAATGAGCTTGATCGTCAGCTTTGCATTCTTGTAACCCGCGGCTGCCTTCGCACCGAAAATGAACGTGCGCGGATAAAACTCCATATCTGGATGCTCCTTTAACTCATTGTACAGATACATAACATGCAAAATGTTCATGAGCTGACGCTTATACTCGTGCAGCCGCTTTGTCTGGCAGTCGAAAATCGAGCGGGGATTCACCTCAACACCGTTGTGTTCTTTAATATATTTTGCGAGGCGAAGCTTGTTCTGATGCTTGATGTTCATAAACTCCGCCTGTGCCTTCTCGTCGTCCGCATAGACTGCAAGCTTTTCAAGATGGCTTAAATCAGTGATCCAGTCGTTTCCGATATGCGCGCTGATCCAGTCGGAGAGCAGCGGATTCGCGTGCAGCAGGAAGCGCCGCTGCGTGATTCCGTTCGTCTTGTTGTTGAACTTCTCCGGGAAGAGCTGGTAAAACTCCTTCAGCTCCTGGTTTTTCAAAATCTCGGTGTGCAGCTTTGCCACACCGTTGACGGAATAGCTCGCCGCAATCGCCAGATGCGCCATCTTCACCTGTCCGTCATAGACGATCGACATTTTCTCGATCATGTGCCGGTCGCCGGGGAAGCTCGCCTGAATCTGTAAAATAAAGCGGCGGTTGATCTCCTCGACGATCTGATAAATACGCGGAAGCAGACGGGAAAAAATCTCGATGGGCCATTTTTCAAGCGCCTCCGCCATAATCGTGTGGTTGGTATAAGCACATGTCTGCGACGTAATCTTCCATGCGTCGTTCCAGTCCAGCTCATACTCGTCCACCAGAATACGCATCAGCTCCGCAACCGCCACAGTCGGATGCGTGTCGTTCATCTGAAACGTCACCTTCTTCGGCAGGTCATGGATATCGTCATGGTTTTTCATGAACTTCGCGAGCGCGCGCTGTACACTGGCAGAGACGAAGAAATACTGCTGACGCAGACGCAGCTCCTTGCCCTGTACGTGGTTATCGTTCGGATAGAGCACGTCAACTAAGTTACGGGCAAGGTTCTCCTGCTCTACCGCCTTGTAGTAGTCACCCTTGTCAAACGACTCGAGCTGGAAGCACTCCACCGGCTCCGCATCCCAGATTCGGAGTGTGTTTACGACGTTATTATTGTAGCCGATGATCGGCATATCATACGGAACCGCGAGAACCGTCTGATAGTTCTCGTGGATAAAGCGCGTCTTTCCGGTGGCATGGTCATTCTCGGCACGCACATAGCCGCCAAATTTTACCGTGTAGGCATACTCCGGCCTGCGCAGCTCAAACGGATATCCGTTTTTAAGCCAGTTGTCCGGCACCTCGGTTTGATAGCCGTCCTTAATCTTCTGGCGGAACATACCATAGCGATAGCGAATGCCGCAGCCGTAAGCCGCATAGCCGAGCGTGGCGAGCGACTCCATAAAGCAGGACGCCAGACGTCCCAGGCCGCCGTTTCCAAGCGCCGGATCGCGCTCCTCATCCTCGATCACATTCAAATCAAGGCCGATCTCCTCAAGCGCCTCCTTGACCTCCTTGTATGCACAGAGGTTAATCAGGTTGTTGCCAAGCGCGCGGCCAACCAGAAACTCCATGGACATATAGTACACGGTCTTCGGGTCCTCCGCCTCCATCACCTTCTGTGTGGCCAGCCATCGATCGATGACCGCTTCCTTTACCACATAGCTTACCGCCTGGTAGATCTCCTGCTGACTCGCCTCGGCAAGGTCCTTGCGAAACAGGCTCTTGACATTATTTTTAACTTCTTTAATAAATTCCTCTTTCTCGAAAATCTCGTTTGTCATCTGCGTTCCTCCTCGTTATTTGCGCTCCACTCCAAGCGTTACCTTTTCCCCGTTAATGTTCCATTCCTTCGTATAGCCGCTCACGGTTTCTGCCGTCAGAGACTCCGCCAGCACTTCACCGCAGATTTCCTCGCCGTGTCCCTCAAATACGGCTGCCACCTGACCCTGTGCTGCATAAGACAAAAGAATACGGTCCATAACCTCAAATCCGGCCTCCTTGCGCATCGTCTGAATTTTACTGATGATTTCCCGCACAAAGCCTTCCTCAATCAGCTCGTCGGTCAGATTCGTGTCCAGAACGACGGTGACGGTGTTGTCGCCCTCGGTCTGATAGCCCTTCATCTGTGTCATTGTAACGAGTAAATCCTCTTCTGATAGTACAACATCGGGAGAAACGCTGTCAAGGGTTATGCTCCCTTTTGCCTTTAATTCCGCCATCGCGGCGTTGCCGTCAAGCGCGGCCAGAGCTTCCTTGATCTTTCCGAGATATTTTCCGTACTTCGGACCTACCGTGCGCAGCTGCGGCTTAAACGTATAATCGGTATATTTGCTCACATCCTCCGAAAACTCCACCTTTTTCACGTTCAGCTCATCCGCGATGATCTCCGTGTAAAAATCGGACAGCGCCGCGGGCGCTTTCACGTACATCGTGCCGATTGGCTGACGGTTCTTGATGTTCGCCGAGTTGCGGCACGCGCGGCCCATCACGACGATCTTCAGCACCGCGTCCATGTTTTTCTCTAATTTTGCATCGATCCACGCCTCGTTTGCCGCCGGGAAGTCGCACAGATGCACGCTCTCGGGCGCGGCTGCGTCGATCGCGCATACAAGGTTGCGGTAAATGTCCTCCGCCATGAACGGAATCATCGGCGCGGCGCACTTTGCCACGGTCACAAGCGCGGTGTAGAGCGTCATATAAGCATTGATCTTGTCCTGCTCCATACCCTTCGCCCAGAAGCGCTCGCGGCTGCGTCGCACATACCAGTTGCTCATCTCATCCACAAAATCGTCGAGCGCGCGCGCCGCCTCGGGAATGCGGTAGTGCTCGAGGCTTTCGTCCACCGTCTTCACCAGCGTGTTCAGCCGTGAGAGCAGCCATTTGTCCATAACGGGAAGCTTCTCATATTCAAGCGCGTACTTCGTCGCGTCAAAATTGTCAATGTTCGCATACAGCACAAAAAATGCGTAGGTGTTCCACAGCGTGCCCATAAACTTGCGCTGTCCCTCCTGCACCGCCTTTCCGTGAAAACGGTTCGGCAGCCACGGCGCGCTGTTGATATAGAAGTACCAGCGGATCGCGTCCGCGCCGTACTTCTCCAGAGCCTCGAACGGGTCGACGGCATTGCCCTTGGACTTGCTCATCTTCTGGCCGTTCTCGTCCTGCACATGTCCGAGCACGATCACATTCTCGTAGGGCGCCTTGTTGAACAAAAGCGTTGACTCAGCCATGAGGGAATAAAACCAGCCGCGTGTCTGGTCCACCGCCTCAGAGATGAACTGTGCCGGGAACTGCTGCTCGAACAGCTCCTTGTTTTCAAACGGATAGTGGTGCTGCGCAAACGGCATCGCGCCGGAGTCAAACCAGCAATCGATGACCTCCGGCACGCGGCGCATCGTCTTTCCGCAATGGGGACAGGGAATCTCCACCTCATCAATATACGGGCGGTGCAGCTCGATATCCGCCGCCTCTGCCTTTCCGCTCAGCTTCGCAAGCTCTTCCCTGCTTCCGACGGAGAGCTGGTGCCCGCAGTCCTCACACTCCCAGATGTTCAGCGGCGTGCCCCAGTAACGGTTTCTGGAAATACCCCAGTCCTGGATATTCTCCAGCCAGTTTCCGAAACGGCCCTCGCCGATGGATTCCGGAATCCAGTTGACGGTATGGTTGTTCGCCACCAACTCGTCGCGCACCTCGGTCATCTTGATAAACCACGACTCCCGCGCGTAATAGATGAGCGGCGTGTCGCACCGCCAGCAGTGCGGGTAGTCGTGCTCAAATTTGGGCGCGTCAAAGAGCAGCCCCTTATCCTCCAAATCCTGTAAAATCATCGGGTCAGCCTTTTTCACAAATACGCCGGCGTAGGGCGTATTCTCGGTCATCTCGCCCTTCTCATTGACGAGCTGCACGAAGGGAAGCTCATACGCCCGTCCCACGTTCGCGTCGTCCTCACCGAAAGCCGGCGCGATATGGACGATTCCTGTACCGTCCGTCATCGTAACATAGTGATCACAGGTGATAAAATGCGCTTTTTTGTGCTGCTTTGCAATGATCTCGTCCGCAAATTCGAACAGCGGCACGTACTCCCTGTGCTCCAGCTCGGTTCCCTTGTACGTCCCCAGCACCTCATACGCGCGCGCTCCCTCTTTCGCAAGGTCTCCCAGCACCTGATCGAGCAGCGCCTCTGCCATATAATAAGTATAGCCGTCCGCCGCCTTGACCTTGCAGTACGTCTCGTCCGGGTTCACACACAGCGCCACGTTGCTCGGCAGCGTCCAGGGTGTCGTCGTCCACGCCAGAAAATAGGCGTCCTCGCCCACAACCTGAAAGCGCACAATCGCGGAGCGCTCCTTGACCGTCTTGTAGCCCTGCGCCACCTCCTGCGAGGAGAGCGGAGTTCCGCAGCGCGGGCAGTAGGGCACGATCTTAAAGCCCTTGTAGAGCAGCTTCTTGTCCCAGATCTCCTTTAATGCCCACCACTCGGACTCGATGAAATCGTCGTGGTAGGTGACATACGGGTCGTCCATGTCCGCCCAGAAGCCGACGGTGCCGGAGAAATCCTCCCACATGCCCTTATATTTCCAGACAGACTCCTTGCACTTTTTGATAAACGGCTCCATGCCGTATTCTTCGATCTGATCCTTGCCGTTTAATCCGAGCAGCTTTTCGACCTCCAGCTCCACCGGAAGCCCGTGCGTATCCCAGCCCGCCTTGCGGGGCACGAAATAGCCCTTCATCGTTCGGTAGCGGGGAATCATATCCTTGATAACACGGGTTAAAACGTGCCCGATGTGCGGCTTGCCGTTTGCAGTGGGCGGGCCGTCGTAAAAGGTATAGGTCGGGCCGTCCTTTCGGATGTCCATGCTCTTCTTAAAAATGTCGTTGTCCTTCCAGAACTGTTCGGTCGCCTTTTCGCGCTCCACAAAATTCAGATTCGTTTCGACTTTGCTGTACATGATTTGCTCTCCTTTCAATGTATTGCCTGTTCGCTTCGCTATCGGGCATTTCGTCGGACAGCATTTTAGAAATGCTTCGCATTTGCTGTCCTCCTCTTTATGAATGGGATGACGTTTAAAGTCAGGGCTTGAGAATCCAGCAAATCACCCTGACTCCAGAAGGCTAAAAAAAGCCCCCATCCGTAAAAGGACAGGGGCGTACTGCTCCATGTGTTACCACCTCATACAAGAATACTCCGGTCGCCCGTCCATATCCGTTTCCCGTAACGGGGGAATGCCGTCAAGAGCCTACTCACACCGCCTCTGCGCAACTGCTGTATTTTCGGTCTGCCGCTCAGAAGTGATCTTCGGTTTCTGCATAATAGTACCGGCTCCCACCAGCTCCGGCTCTCTGGGACGTTTTGCAGGGCCTACTGTCTTCGTCGTAGCGTTTTCCGCTGTTTTAACTGTCCAGACACTTTTCTGTGAATCTGAACGGTGATAAATCGTAAATTAGTATAATTCAAGGATGCGCGGATTGTCAAGCATTATTGCCTCAATATCTTTTTTGTCTTTTATACATCACTCTATGTATTAGATCAACATCTGTCTGCTCATGTCCTGCCACAACTATATGGATACCATCAGCTTGCATCAGCAAAAAAGACATCTGCAAAACCATCCGGCACCGGGTAGAAACGCATTTTTTAGAGAATCCTGACTCTTCCATGTATAAATTTGCACAGGAATTCGGCCCCCCCAAGGAGCCTGCTGTGTTCTTTTTGGATGAAATGTCCGGCGCGCAGCCCACGCAATCATTACAGAACGCAGTACTGCTGTTGGAATCATTGAACGCTCTGCCCGTCTCCCGCATCCACGATATAATACCCCAGCCGCAGCTCCTCGCAGGTCGGATGCTTCTGCTCCAGCGCCTCCAAAAGCATCCGAACCGCCGTCTCCCCGCTTTTTTCATAGGAATAGTGAACCGTGAGCAGCGGCGGTGCCGTCACCCTCGACATCTCGGAATCGCCCTGCCCGGCAACCAGGATTTCCTCCGGAACCCGGATCTTATGCTCGCACAGGTACTGCATTGCGCCTGCCGCCATCGTGTCGGTAGCACAGATGATACTGTCCAGATCCCCGCACAGTTTTAACAGCTCGCCGGTTTTTTCATAGCCCGAGGCGACAGAAAACGACGCGACCACAAAATTTTGTGCCAGCTTTTCACAGCCCGCATCGCGCACCGCATCACAAAAACCGCGGTAGCGCTCGCTTCCCGCCGCTTTGTCCTGCAGAATAGCTCCGATATAGCCAGGTCTTTTTCGTCCCTTCTGCAAAATCAGCGATGTAAGGTCATAGGTTGCATGGTAGTCGTCGTGAAACACACAGCTGTAGCCGGAAAGCTGCTGACCCACAATCACCAGCGGGACCGTAAGGCTTTTGAGTATTTTCTTGTATTCCGCGCCAAACACCGTCGCCACCAGAATTACACCGTCCACCCGCTTATGGTCAAACGCCGACAGATATTCCATCTCTTTTTTGGGGTCATTCTGTGTGACCGCAAGAATCATCTGATAGTCGCCCTCGTTCAGCACGGCAAGAATCCCCTCGACGATCCTGCCGATCGATGCCGATGCAACCTTCGGCACGATCACGCCGATCATATACGTCTTTTTTGTCCGCAGTGTCTGTGCGTTCAGGGACGGATGATAGCCGGTTTCCTCCACCACCCTGCGGACTGACTCCTTCTTTTCGTCCGAAATATATCCGTTATTAAAATAACGGGAAACGGCTGCGCGCGAAACTCCCGCGCGCTCCGCTATTTCCGATATATTCATCACAGCCCCCGTTTTATTTTTTCTTTAAATAGTAAAAACTGTACGCGGGAACGTTGAGCCCTGATGCTTTTACGTTTTCGCCTGAGAGCAGATCCACATAGTCGCCGTCTGTCTCATCGATCCACGCCGTTTTCTCAAACTCGCTGAAATTGAACAGGCCGATGATCTTTTCACCGTCATAATATCTTCCGATGCCCAAAATCGCAGGCTCCCACGTCTCGATCGTCCATGTATCCGCGTAGGAGACAAACGCCTTCTCATTTCTCCGCAGCTCTTCCAGTCGTTTTAAGCCCGAAAAAATCTTTCCCTCAACAGTGGCAGGATCCCCGTTTTTTGCAGCCAGCTCCCAGTTCATGGCTCCGCGGTGGATATAACGTGAATCCGCCGCCTTGTCCTTATCCTCCTTGTAGGTATAGTCGTTCACCTGTCCGATCTCGTCGCCGCTGTAGATGATCGGGATACCCGACTGCATAAACATATACGCATGAAGCATCACGTCAAAGCGAATCGCGCGCTCCATCGCCGCCTCATCCTGTTCAAACCCGGCTTTCTCAATGCCGCACATAGAGGCTGTGGTTCCGCAGAATCGCGCGTCCCCGGTCACTGGATCATCGTTGTAAAGCTCGCCGCGGCTGGCACTGTCCCCGGAAAATCCCCGGAAGTAATCGTTCAGATATTTCTTGTGGGCGCGCTCCTCCATACCGTCCTCTTTCAAAAACGTATAGTCAAGCCCCCAGCCGATATCGTCGTGGCATCTCAGGTAATTTAAGAACACATACTCCTTCGGCAGGCCGTTGATAATGTCAAGCTGACGCTTCAACAGCTTTGTGTCCCTCGTAGCTACCGTATGCCAGGTCGTCGCCATAGTTGTCACATTGTAGAGCATATGGCACTCCGGCTTTTCCAGCGTACCGAAATACGGCACCACCTTCTCCGGCTCCATAACAACCTCCCCCAGCAACAGAACACTGGGGCAAACGATCTCGCTGATAATACGCATCATGCGGACGATCGTGTGCACCTGAGGCAGGTTCCGGCACTGGGTATTCAGCTCCTTCCAGATATAAGGAACCGCATCAATGCGCACAATATCAATGCCCCGGTTGGCAAGATAGAGGAAATTGTACATCATTTCGTTGAATACCCGGGGATTTTTATAGTTCAGATCCCACTGATACGGGTAAAAGGACGTCATTACAAAATGCTTTGCATCCTCCAGCCATGTGAAATTTCCCGGCGCAGTAGTCGGAAATACCTGCGGCACCGTCCGGTCATAGAGCGACGGCAGATACGAATTGTCAAAAAAGAAGTACCGGCTCATGTACTCGCCCTCGCCGGCGCGCGCCCTCTTTGCCCACTCGTGGTCCTCTGAGGTATGATTCATGACAAAGTCCATGCAGACATTGATTCCCTTTTCATGGCAGGCAGACGTCAGATCCTCCAGATCCTCCATCGTGCCGAGCTGCGGCTGCACCTTACGGAAATCCGACACTGCATAGCCGCCGTCCGAACGCCCCTTTGGCGTATCGAGGAACGGCATCAAATGGATATAATTGACATTGCACTGTTCGATATAATCCAGCTTCGACTGCACACCTTTCATATTTCCTGCAAAATTGTCAATGTAAAACATCATGCCCAGCAAGTCGTTCTGCTTATACCAGTTCCCGTCCGACTCGCGCTTCGCATCAAGTGCCCGCAGCGTCCCGTTCCGCTGCGCATAAAATTCATGCAGGCTTTCGCACAGCTCCGCAAACATGGAATCGTTGTTGTACAGCTCCATATACAGCCAGCGCAGCTCGTCGTGGTGTCTCTTTAAGCGCTCCAAAAAGAGCGCTTCATCTTCCTCAGAAAGCTTTGCCTCCTTCCTGACGGGCTCCTCTTTCTCCAAATCCTGCAAACTCGCGTCAGCTATAGCTTTCTGCGCCGTCTGCTCCTCCACGACTGCTTTGACTTCCTCCGTCGTCTGCTCTTGTGCGGATGCCTTAGCTTCCTCCGCCGTCTGCTCTTGCGCGGATGCTTTGGCTTCCTCTGCCGTCTGCTCTTCCACGGATGCCTTAGCTTCCTCCGCCGTCTGCTCCCGCGCAGCTGCTTTGACTTCCTCCGCCGTCTGCTCTTCCACAGCTGCTTTGGCTTTCTCCGCCGTCTGCTCTTCCACGGCTGCTTTGGCTTCCTCTGCCGTCTGCTCTTGCGCGGATGCTTTAACTTCCTCCGCCGTCTGCTCTTGCGCAGCTGCTTTGGCTTCCTCTGCCATCTGCTCCTGCGCGGCTGCTTTGGCTTCCTCCGCCGTCTGCTCTTGCGCGGATGCCTTAGCTTTCTCCGCTGTCTGCTCTTGCGCGGATGCTTCGGCCTTCTGTGTCTCTCTCCACAGCTTCCTGGCCTCCTCTACCCGCTCCGTTCCCTCTAAAAGCCCCATCGCTTTCTCTGATTTTTTTTTCTTTTTACCAACTGTCTTTTTCATCACACTGCCCCATTGCCACTATCTTTTTTATTTACAGGTTGCTCTCAAAAAATGTCTTCATTTCCTCACAGGCATCGGCTTCATCAGCACCCTCTATCTCCACGTCCACCGAATCGCCGCACTTCACACCAAGGCCCATCAGCGCCATCAGCTTTGTTGCATCCGCTGATTTATCTCCCTTTACGATGGTGATCTTGCTCTCATGCTTTTTTGCCTCTTTCACGAGAAGCCCCGCCGGTCTCGCGTGAATACCTACCTCATCCTTGATTACATAACTAAATTTCTGCATTTTTTTCCTCCTTCTTTAAAGTTGCGCCCGTTCGCCTTCGCTCTCGGGCATGTCGTCGGAAGGCAGCTTTAAAAAATGCTTCGCATTTTGCCTTCCTCCTGTTTATAAGGTTGCGCCCGTTCGCCTTCGCTCTCGGGCATGTCGGCGGAAGGCATCCTTAAAAAATGCTTCGCATTTTGCCTTCCTCCTAATATGTGTTTTGTATTTTATCGGGGTAATGACCACTGATAAAAATGAACACCTACGTCCCGATTACATTATACATGTGGCAGAAAACATATACAATCGTAAATGGATACAAATTTTCAGCACTCAATTTGTGCATTTTGTGGTATCGATTTCATTTCCTTCAAAAATAACAGCAGCCCTTTGCTGCCCTTCCTGCCCGGCAATCAGATGATGCCTGATCAATGCTTCGCGGATACCGTGCTCTCCAACGGACGGACAGACATCATCTGCCAGCCGCTTCATCTCTTCACTGCCATTTGCCATGCAAATACTTAAACCTGCTGCCTCTAACATCTCCCTATCGTTCATGCTGTCCCCGAATGCGATGGAATCCTCCGCCGGGATACCGAGATATTCACAGACACGCGCCACGCCTCTGCCTTTGTCAAAGCTGCGGTTTATCAGCTCACCGTTCACAAATCCGCCCCGGTTCTCATCCTGTATGCAAAATGAGAAGTCAGATGACAATACCTTTTCTGCCTCCAAAAGCTGCTCTCTCGTTGGACTCATAACCACAATCTTGTATGCTGGTTCGCCGCCGTAGCGCTCCATCGGCAGAATATTTAAAGACCTTTCAATCTGCTCCCGCCACCGAAGCATCTCGCTGTTTTTGCCCTCCGCGGCATGTGTGCGCAAAAATTCTTTAAACTCCGCGTCCGTGTAGGAGCTGTCCCGGCACTCAATCGTCCGGTATATGCCGCACTCCCTCAGCGTATCCATCGCAGCCTGCTTCTGCTGTTCGCTCATGGGGCAATCATAGATGACCCTGTCCCGGCACATGATATAGCCTCCGGCGCTCGCCACCGCTCCGTCAAAATCATATTTGAGAAGCGGCGCAAGCATCCCGTAGCTTCTTCCACTGCAGAGGAACACATAATGTCCCTGCCTTCTCACCTGCTCAATCGCCCAGAGCGCAGAAGCAGGCGGCTCATTACTTCCTGGCTCAGTCAGCGTTCCGTCAACATCCAGGAAAATTACTTTTTTGCCCATGCAAAGCCATTTCCTTCCTTTAAAACAAATGATACCCCATCACGACATAAAGGGACGCATATGCTCCTCAATTGTCTCGTCATCAGAGTCATAGCGAAGCATCTGCGGATGTGAAAGGTCAAGCGCCATCACGCCAAGAATAGATTTTGCATCCACGATGTGATGTCCGCTGCCCAAATCAAAATTTACATCAAATTTGCCAACTACATCCACAAACTGCCTGATCTGCTCTACGTCATTCAACTTTACGCTTACCTGTCTCATAGAATTTTTCCTCCTTTACAATGTCGCGCCCGTTCGCCTCCGCTCTCGGGCATTTCGTCGGAAGCCATTCTTTAAAAACGCTTCGCGCTTTGGCTTCCTCCTTAATGAAATGATAAAAGTGTTTTTATTATGATGGACGCTAAAAGCATCTTCATCTTCCATTCTGTATCGGCAGATTTTTCTATTCCTTTAGCGTCCATTACAATTTTTTATAACTGATCCGTTTCTTTCCAGCTACTCATTTTTACCTGTCACCAATTGATCGGAAGGGTTCTCACTCCATTTCCCGGATCGCCTTGCGAAGCGGCAGCACCATCGACGGTGATACCGACAGCTCGTCAAGACCCATCCGTACAAACTGCTCTGTCAACTCCGGGTCCGCGCCCAGCTCGCCGCAGATACCGGCCCATTTTCCATACTTGTGTGCATTGTCGCTCACCATCTGGATCATGCGCAGAATCGCCTCGTGGTGCGGATTATAAAATTCATCCAGCTTTTCATTCTGCCTGTCGATGGCCAGTGTATACTGGGTCAGATCATTGGTCCCGATGCTGAAGAAGTCAACGATCTGCGCCAGCTTATCGCTGATCATAACCGATGCCGGCGTCTCGATCATAATGCCCTGCTCCGGCAATTTGAACTGGATCTGTGCCTCTGTTAGCTCCTGTTTCACCTCTTCCACGATCGCATAGATCTTCTCGACCTCCTCCACGGAAGTGATCATCGGGTACATGATGGAAAGATTTCCGTACATCGTTGCGCGAAACAGCGCCCGAAGCTGCGTCTTAAAAATATCCGGCTGCTTTAAGCAGATACGAATGGCACGGTATCCAAGTGCCGGGTTATCCTCTTTTCCGAGGTTAAAATAGTCTACCTGTTTATCCGCACCGATATCCAGTGTCCGAATAATCACCTTCTTGCCGGCCATCGTCTGCACAACCTGCCGGTATGCCTGAAACTGCTCATCCTCCGTCGGAAAATCCTCTCTTCCGAGATAGAGAAATTCGCTTCGGAAAAGTCCGATGCCGCCCGCATCGTTCTCCAGCACGTAGGCCACATCGCTCACACCGCCGATGTTCGCATAGAGATTGATCTTTCTTCCGCCGCGCGTCACGGTCTCTTTGCCCTTCAGCTCCTGCAGAAGACGAAGCTTCTCCCGCTCCTGTTCAAGCTTTTTCTCCGCCTCCTCGCAAACAAATTCGTTCGGATCAAATATAACCTCTCCAGACGCTCCGTCCACAACTGCTTTTACTCCCGACTCAATCTTATTCAGCTCCAGCGGCACACCGATGAGCGCCGGGATATTCATCATACGTGCAAGGATGGATGTATGTGAATTTGATGAGCCGTGCACCGTAACAAACGCAAGAATCTTTTCCTTATCCATCTGCACAGTCTCACTGGGGCTGAGATCATCCGCCACAATAATCGACGGCTCACTGAAATTCAGGTTATTCCCGCCGCCGCCGTTTAAGCACTGCACCAAACGGTTTGATATGTCCTTTACATCTGCGGCTCTCGCCTTCATGTAATCGTCATCCATCTCCGCAAACATCGCCGAAAAATTATCGCCGGTCATGGCAACCGCGTATTCCGCATTGATTCCCTCCGTGCGTATCATGCTGTAGATCGCATCAAGGTAGTCCTCATCCTCCAGCATCATCTGATGCACCTCGAAGATCGCCGCGCTGGCCTCGCCCACCTCACGGACTGCCTTGTCATAAAGCGCCTGCAGCTGCTCCTGCGCCATGCCGACCGCATCGGTGACTCTTTTAATCTCAGCCTCCGGGTCCTCTATCTTTTTCCGTTTTACCTTCTCCTCCTCGTTTTTCAGCACAACCACCGGCCCGATCGCCATGCCTTTGTACACGGATTTTCCATAAAACTTAACCATCTTGAACTACCTCCATCCTCCATACTGAAATCATCGAATATCCATTGTGTGTTATCGATTTCATTTACAAATACATCATGTTTATGATAGCACATACGTGTCGTTTGTAAATTGACAATCTTTACAATTTTGAGCCGGTTTTTTTATGCATATTGAAGTATACGGCTTCCGGTATGCTATACGCCTGATACTTGAAAAACGCTCAAATGAACTACCATAGAAATTGCCCGAGGCAAGAGACGGATGGATGAATAGCCTGTGAATTTTGTATGAGCCAAACAGGATGCAGACGAATCAAACAAGGATGCCGTTTTCGTACCAGTCGTGTTTTTCATTCCGGCCAAGTGCATTGATTCGTTTCATTTCCTTTTGGGATAACATAAAATCATATATTTCCGTATTTTCCTGTATATGGCCGGGGCTACTCGAACCCGGTATCACTACCACGCCCTTTTGCAGATTCCACCGCACAATGATCTGTGCTGCTGATTTTTTATGTGCTTTTGCTATCTTTGCTATCGTTTTATTCGAGAGCATTTCTTTGGTGTAACCCCTCCCTCCAAGTATAACAGATATCATTTCAATCCGGCATATTCCTGCTCTGAAACCGCTTCGCACCATTCATTTGCTGTTTCTTCTCCCGGAACTTCAATGGCAAGATGGGAAAACCACGAATCAGCAGCGGCACCATGCCAGTGTTTTACACCGGCGTGGATATTGATGACGCTTCCCGGTATCATCTCCACCGCATCTTTTCCCCATTCCTGATAATAACCTCTGCCGCCTACACAGAGCAGAATTTGTCCGCCACCACTTTTTGCCTGATGTATATGCCAGTTGTTACGGCACTAATCTGGACCCCATCCCCGCTTTTCCCGAAGAATACGGCTTTCAACGGTATGCA
>CASCGD010000024.1 GCA_949132985.1 uncultured Lachnospiraceae bacterium | reverse complement strand
GGAAAAAATTTTTTTAAATTCTCCCTTTTGACTATATGAGGGCTGAACTGTTACATTGTTCTTGCTAATTGAGGATAACACACTTTACAAACAGGGAATTTTGTCGTATACTTAAAACGCTGTGTCTATGGCGCGCACACACATGTATTTTCTGGAAAAACAGGTGGTGCATGTACGGGCAGGCATATGAAAACGATCAAAAATTGATACATAATAAAGGCAGGAGAAAGACATGAGACAAATGACAGAGATCCGCTGGCACGGCAGAGGTGGTCAGGGAGCAAAGACGGCGGCGCTCCTTCTGGCGGATGTAGCTTTCAACATCGGAATGCATGTACAGGGCTTTCCCGAGTACGGCCCGGAGCGCATGGGGGCGCCCATCAGTGCGTATGACCGTATCAGTGCAAAGGAGATTCGCGTGCACTCCAACATTTACGAGCCGGATTTTGTGGCGGTGGTTGACGACACGCTGCTTCATTCGGTGGATGTGACAAAGGGTTTAAAAGAGGACGGGGCGATTCTCATCAATACGGATCGGAAAAAGGAACAGATTTTGCCGCTGTTAAATGGCTATAAGGGCAGGGTTTACGTGATCGATGCCCGCAAAGTCTGCATGCAGACCCTGGGAAAATATTTTCCGAATACCCCGATGCTGGCTGCAATTGTAAAGATTTCAGAGGTGATGGATCAGGAGGTTTTCTTAAAGGAAATGGAAAGCTCCCTGCAGCATAAATTTGCGCGTAAGCCGGAGGTGCTCGAGGGCAATCTGGCGGCGCTGCGCATGGCGTTTGAGGAGGTGCGGTGATGGAAGGATACAAGCAGAATGAGCGCGCGGAATTTATCAACGAGACGACGCCGTGGCACCAGCTGACGGAAGGGCTGCAGATCTATGAGCCAGCGACCTCCAGACAGTTTCAGACCGGCGAGTGGCGCACAAATACACCGGTTTGGGATACTGCAAAATGCAAGCAGTGTCTGCTGTGTGTGCCGTACTGCCCGGACAGCTCAATTCCGGTTTCGGGCGGTAAGCGCCAGGATTTTGATCTCGATCACTGTAAGGGATGCGGCATTTGTGAAAAGGCATGCCCCTTTCAGGCAATCTCGATGAAGGAGGGCAAATAAATGTTAAAGACACGTATGTCCGGCAACGAGGCGGTGGCGCATGCGATCCGTCAGATTAATCCAGATGTCATGCCGGCATTTCCGATTACTCCCTCGACGGAGATTCCGCAGTTTGTCGCGTCGATGATCGCAAACGGCGAGATCGATACGGAGTTTATTCCGGTGGAGAGCGAGCACAGCTCTATGAGCGCGGCGATTGGGTCCAGCGCGGCGGGTGCGCGCACATTAACCGCCACCTCATCCTGCGGTCTTGCGTTTATGTGGGAGGTTTTGTATGTGGCGGCCTCCAGCCGTCTGCCGATTGCCATGGCGGTTGTAAACCGCGGGCTGACCGGACCGCTGAATATCAACGCGGAGCACTCCGACAGCATGGGCGCGCGGGATTCCGGCTGGCTGCAGATCTACGCGGAAAACAATCAGGAGGTCTACGACAATTTTCTCCAGGCCTATCGGATTGCGGAGCATCCCGATGTAAAGCTTCCGATTATGATCTGTCAGGACGGCTTTATCACGAGTCATGCGGTGGAGAATATCACGCTTTGGGATGATGATAAAATGAAAAAATTTGTGGGCGAATACGAGCCGCGCCACTATCTTTTAAAGGAGGATGAGGTGATGGCGGTAGGCCCCTATGCAGGCTCGCCCTATTGTATGGAAGCGAAAAAGGCGCAGGCCGAGGCAATGAAGCGGGCGAAGCAGGTGATTTTGGACGTTGCGAAGGAGTTTGAGGAGATCACCGGACAGTCTTATGGATTTTTCGAGGGGTATCGCCTGGATGATGCCGAGTATGCGGTGGTAGCCATTGGTTCCGTCTGTGGAACCGCGAAGGATGCCGTTGACGCCATGCGCGAGCGGGGGCTGCGGGCAGGATTGCTGAAAATCCGTGTTTTCCGGCCGTTTCCGGCCCAGGAAATTGCGAGTGCATTGAAAAACTGCCGTGCGATTGCGATCATGGACCGCTCCGAGGGCTACAATGCGGTGGGCGGACCGCTGGGCGCGGAGGTGACCGCTGCACTTTACCGCGCGGGGGCACAGGCGAAGGTGGTAAATATCATGTATGGCCTGTCCGGGCGCGATGTGCGCGTGAAAGACATGGAGAAAATATATGACAATCTGGTGAAGCTGGGTGACGGCGAGCAGGTTTACAGTGAGACATGTCCTTATGTGGGACTGAGAGAGTAGGTGGCACGATGGTACAGAAAACATTTAATTATAAAGAGCTGCAGAACCGCCCGGAGCGCCTTGCGCCGGGACACCGCATGTGTGCGGGCTGTGGCGGGACAATCGCGGTTCGCAATGTGTTAAAGGCGCTGCATCCCGGGGATAAAGCGGTGGTCGGCAACGCGACCGGATGTCTGGAGGTGTCCTCTTATATGTATCCTTACACGGCATATGAGGACAGCTACATCCATAATGCATTTGAGAATGCGGGTGCAACGCTCTCGGGTGTGGAGACGGCGTACCATGCGCTGAAAAAGCGCGGCAAGATTAAGGATAATTATAAATTTATCACCTTCGGCGGCGACGGCGGTACTTATGATATCGGAATGCAGTCTCTTTCCGGCGCGATGGAACGGGGGCATGACCTTGTTTACGTCTGCTATGACAACGGCGCGTACATGAATACCGGTATTCAGAGAAGTTCTGCGACGCCGCAGTTTGCGGACACGACGACGACGCCAAGCGGTACGCAATCCGACGGAAAACCTCAGGGCAGAAAGGACCTGGCTGCAATCATGGCGGCGCACAATATTCCGTATGTGGCGCAGACCACATTTATCGGCAACATGAAGGATCTCTATGTGAAGTCAGATCGGGCAATCTACACGCCGGGACCGGCATTTTTAAATATTATGGCGCCCTGTCCGCGAGGCTGGAAATACGATGCGCCGGATATTATCGAGATCTGCAAGCTGGGCGTGGAGACCTGTTACTGGCCGCTGTTTGAGGTTGCGGAGGGCAGATGGCTTTTAAATTATGAGCCGAAAAAGAAGCTGCCTATTGAGGACTTCCTGAAAAAGCAGGGGCGCTTTAAGCATTTGTTCAAGCCCGGCAGCGAGGATCTGATCGCGGCGTTCCAGGCGGAGGTCGACCGGCGCTGGGAGGAGCTTTTGACCCGCTGCAATGCGTAGCGGCTCGGAATCAGGGCGATTTTCGTAATCAGATACAGGGAAGCGTGCTTTACAGATTTTCAGCTGACGCAAATACGGAAATTGTGCCTGTATGATACAGATGTGTATCGAGAAAATTAAGAAGTAAAGAAGGGAATGAACGATATGAAGACAATTGCTACAAGTAAGGCTCCTGCGGCTATCGGCCCCTATTCACAGGGCAAGGTTACAGGCAATCTTGTATTTTTTTCCGGTCAGATCGCACTGGATGCGGCAACCGGCGAGGTGAAGGGGTCGACCGTAGAGGAGCAGACAACGTGTATCTGCGAAAATATTGGTGCACTTTTGGAGGAGGCGGGCTGCACGTTTGACTCCGTTGTAAAGACGACCTGCTTTCTGGCGGATATGGGTGATTTTGCGGCATTTAACGAGGTGTACGGTTCGTATTTTACAAGCAGGCCGGCTCGTTCCTGCGTGGCAGTGAAGGCACTTCCGAAAAATGTGCTCGCGGAGATCGAAGTCATCGCGGAGCTGGCTTAGTGCGGGTCATACCGGCATAGATGATAGAAAAGCGGGGTTGAAAGGTCATGCACGAGCTCGGAGTGGTGTTTTATATTGCGGACAGCGTGGAAAAAATAGCGGCGGAAAATCAGGCGGAGCATGTGAGCCGGGTGGTGCTTCGGATTGGCGAGGTGTCATCAATCGTAAACGATGATCTTGAGGACTGCTGGAAATGGAACGCGAAGCGCAGGCCGATGCTTGATGGCTGTGAGCTAAAGATCGAGACGGTCCCGGCGCTCACTTACTGCGAGGACTGCGGAGGG
Organism: uncultured Lachnospiraceae bacterium; assembly: GCA_949132985.1. GTDB lineage: Bacteria > Bacillota > Clostridia > Lachnospirales > Lachnospiraceae > W0P33-017. The sequence goes on along the minus strand of CASCGD010000024.1, from coordinate 29,932 downwards.
AAATATGAAACGGTGGTCCACGGTAAGATCTGCCCGTTTTGCCGGAGCGAACGCACATATCTCTTACAGGGCAACGAGACGGAGATTAAGGAAATTGTGGTGGACGATATATGACTGTTCTCAGGGCGGTTTTGTCCGGTGCGATATAGAACCGGGCAGAGCCGCCCTGGCGCAGTAATTGCTGAAAAAAAGAGAGGACCGTGTGGGTGGAGGATCACCCTTTACGAAAGAGGCTTTTATGGGAAAATATCCGGTCGTTATTGAGAATGGAAGCAGGCGCACGTTCTGGCATCATTTCCGGTTGGTATGGTGGGGATTTTCGCGTGTGGGAGGCGGAAAATATAAGGGACGCGTCTCGGAGCGGAAATTCGGGCGCGTCAGAGCGTTTTGCCGCGAGAAGCATCTGCGGTTTTACACGGACAATGAATACGGGAGACGCAGCAGGGATTACCGCGCCCGATTTTTCAGGGAGAACCCTCCTCTGCCGGGAGGGTTTTACTTTTGTGCCTACTGCGGCATCCCCCACGGCAGGCGCAGGATTACAGTGGATCATCTGTATCCGGTTGCAAAAGTGTCAAAAGATCCTGCCTTACAGAAGAAACTGCGCCGAAGGGGGATTTCAGATCTCAATGGCCCGGCGAATCTGGTGCCCGCATGCCACAGATGCAACGCGAAAAAGGCTGCACAGATGGGTGTGTGGATCAGAAAGGGGAGGATCGGGAGGCACCAGTGGTTCTGGCTTTTTCGCTGGCTCGTCCGGTGCACCGTGGTTTTTGGCCTCTGTTATCTGTGTTACCGGTATCTCTAGTGTCCGGGTATCTGTGAAACGGCATGTTAATGCAGCGGGTATAATTCCGCCAGTTTGTCATGTACCCGCAGGTAATCTGTGTAGAGCCTGTCATATTTCAGGGCTTCCTCCGGGCGCACCTCAAAGGTGGCGGCGGTTTCGGGTACGGTAATGTTCCCACCCGCGCCGCCGGCTGCCATCCGGGCAAGCTCGAAAGCGCCCTCCAGAGTAGCTTCCTTTGCCTGGGAGCGGGCCACCGGAAAGCCCAGGATGTCGGCTTTTAGCTGCAGCCACAGATCGCTCTGTGATCCGCCGCCGGAGGCCAGCACATCTGTAACGGAGAGGCCGCAGCCGTTCAAAAGCTCACAGATTCTGCGGACGGCATAGCAGTTTGCCTCGAGTGCGGCGCGGAATAGATGCTCACCGCCGTGCTCGTGCTTAAGTCCAAGAAACGTGCCGCACAGATCGCTGTTCCAGAAGGGCGTGCGCTCACCGGCCAGCGTAGGGAAGGCGATGACACCGCAGGAGCCGGCCGGGAGAGCAGCGGCAAGCTTGTTCATCTGCTGTAAATCCTTTGACTCAAACATCAGGTGCTTTAGCATCCACTCGAGACTGCCGCCGTACATGCCCATGGGGCCTCCGGCCAGGTAAAAGCCGGGGACGGCGTGGGGGTTCATGACCAGACTGCAGGACGGGTCGTCGGGCAGTCTGTCGCAGACGAGAAAGCAGGTATCCGTTGTCCCCATCACGTTTACGAAGGTGCCTGGGATGGTGCCTCCGGCACCTAAAATGCCGCAGGAGCCGTCCACCGTGCCCACAGCCACAGGGCAGTCGGGTTTTATGCCGAATTTCTGACCGAGTGCGGGATGCAGAGGCGCAAGAATCTCCTGGGGATATTTAAGGGCAGGCAGTCGGGAGTCGTCAAGCTCTGTCCATGCAAGGCATTCTCTGCTCCAGCATGTTCCTGCTACGTCGTAGAGCAGGCTGTAGCTGGCACTGGTGTGATCCACGGCAGCCCTGCCCGTCAGCTGCATATTGATAAAGTCCTTGAGCGATAGAAAGTATGCGAGCTTTTGATATAGCTGCGGTTCCTGCGTGCGGATGCGGCAGAGCTTGAATGCCAGCTGTTCCGGTGCAGCCCTGCGCCTGCAGATGGCGTATATTTTTTCTGCCGGAATGGCTGCGGCGTATTGCTCATAAGTTTCCGGCTCCTGATGCATGTAGGTGTAGCAGGGTGTGACCGGATGGCCGAAGGTGTCGACACCGACCCAGCCAAGCAGGGAGGAAACGGCGATTCCCCGAATGTCGGGGCGGGTTTTCGTCAGAGCGTCAATCATTTCTACAATGTGTGCCCATTCTTCTTCGGCGTCAAAGCATGCCGGGACGGAGCGCTTTCGCACGCGGGAATCGACGACCCTGCGGCTGTCGTCTAAAAGAGCGGTTCGCAGAGAGCTGGTTCCGATATCGATGATCAAATATAAATTCATGCTTGTATCCCCTTATTTTGGTTATCCTTTCGTGTTGCGGCAATGATGATCAGTCCGCCTGCCACGCTGCAGCAGATGGCGAAAATCAACATGGTATGTACGCCGGAGGAATCTAACAGCTGTCCGGCGATCAGCGTGCCAAGAGCCGAGCCGATTCCGTTGGAGGTTAGGTGGAGCAGCGACTGTCCCTTTACCTGGTTGGCTTTATCGATGTTCTGCGCGACGTAATAGACCGTGGCGGGAATGGAGATGCCGCACTCCAGAAACTGTAAAAATACGGTGATATAAACGACCGTCATGGACGGTGCGATCAAAAACAGCAGATTTCGGATAAAAAATCCAAAAACGGTGAGTCTGAAAATAAACTTCAGAGATGTTTTTTCACGCAGCCTGGTAAAGAGCATCATGGCGGGCACCTCCACAAGCGCTCCGATGGCCAGGGCGATTCCCATTTCGGACTTGCCGCCGCCTGCCCGCTCTGTGATGTGGATCATGTAAGTACAGTTGATGCCGTGGCTGGAGAACATCAGGGCATATCCGATGATCAGGCAGGTGAAGGCGGGATAGCTTTTGAGCAGAGCCAGATTGCCGAGTGCTCTTTTTTCCTTTTGGCTATCCGGAACAGATTCCGGCGGTCGCGCACTTCCCGCGTCGTTTCCATAACGAAAGAAAAATGAGGAGAAGCACAGCAGGAAAAAAACTGCCGAAAATAAAGGGAAAATGATGGTGGCGCGAAAACCCTCCAAAAGGAAGCCCATGGAAAGTGCGCCTACGGCGTAGAAGCCGGAGCCAATTCCCCGGCCCAGGCCGTAATCTACGGGAATCCCGTCGAGAACCAGCGCCATTGACATGGAATTTAAGAAGGGAGCCAATCCCATCAGACAGACGCCGATCAAAATATAGAGTACGGCAAAAAGCGGCAGGGGACAGGCGTCATTCCACATAATCAGGGAGGCGCATGCCGCGGCGACGCATAAAGCCATGGAAAACCGTCGGCTTGAAAACCGCGGGCTGCGGTCTGCCAGAGAGGACATGGCAGGCTGGAAGACAAAAGCTGCGGACAGCAGGGAAATTGCGGTAATAGCGCCGGTCTGGGCGTTCGAGCAGCCTTTGTAGAGCAGGACTGCGGAGCGTGAGGCCCACACGGTGGCGTATCCCATCCAGTACAGGCTTTGCAGCACGATATAGTGTAAGTTGATTTTGTAAAGTGACTTCTTGTTTCTATCTTTCATTGCGGCAGCAGCCTCCTAATCTTAAAGTAATGCCCGTTTGCAAAGCTCACGGGCATTTTATCGGAAGGCATCTTTGAAAAATGCTTTGTAATCTGCGTTCCTCCTAGATGACTCCATCAGCCTTTAAAGCGGCAATCTCATCGTCGCTGAATCCAAGAATGCCTCCGAGAATTTCTCTGTTGTGCTCGCCGAGTCGGGGTGCAGTGCAGTATACATCCGGGTTTGTATCGGACATTTTGACAACAGGGCCGCTCATCGTTACAGGTCCGAACTTGCTATCGTTTACCTCGCGGATCATTCCCCGGTGGATGAGCTGCGGATCTTTTACCATATCCTCAATGGAATTTACCTTTGCGCAGGGGAAGGCGTTTTGCTTGCACACCGGAATGATTTCATCGAGTGTGTGCTGCAAAGTCCACGCGGTGATCATGGCATCACACTCGTCGATGTGGTTGGTGCGCCCGGCAAGTGTACGGTACTCAGGATCTTCCAGCAGTTCCTCGCGCCCGAGCACCTTTGCCATGCGGGCAAAGGTATTGTCCAGGCCGCAGTGAATGTAGACGAGCTCGCCGTCTTTGGTCGGATAGAAATTTGCCGGCCATGCCGCCCGGTCCTGATTCCCGTTGCGCTGCGCTATCTGGCCAAGCAGATAGTAGTTGATGATGGCCGAGTGGGTCAGAGAGCATGCGGTATCAAACATTGCAATGTCAACGACCTGGCCCTTTCCGGTTTTTTCGCGAGCTGAAAGTGCCGCCATGGTGCCGAGTGCACCGTAGATGCCGCTGACAAAATCGACCATATAACTTCCGATCATCGTGGGGTGGCCGCCTTTTTCATCCGGGTCGCCGGTAATTGCCATCAGTCCGCTCATCGCCTGGGCGACGGCATCGTAGCATACCTGATCGGAGTAGGGACCGTCCTGTCCGAAGCCGGAAATGCGTGTGATGATAAGGCGGGGGTTTAACTTCAGAAGGGTCTCAGGGGCAAGGCCCATCTCCTCAAGTGTGCCGGCTTTGAAATTTTCCACCAGTACGTCTGCCTCTTTCAGAAGCTTTTTTAAAATTTCCTTTGCCTCCGGGTGGCGTGTGTTCAGGGAGAGGCTGCGCTTGTTGCGGTTGTGCGTCATAAAGTAGGTTGCTTCGCCTTCGTAGAAGGGTGCGTAGCCGCGGCCGATATCGCCGGTACCGGGCTTCTCGATCTTGATGATATCGGCGCCGAAGTCGCCGAGAATCATCGTACAGTGGGGGCCGGATACCACGCGGGTAAGATCGATCACTTTGATTCCTTCCAATGCTTTCATCTGTATGTCCTCCTTTGAAAATAATTATACTGTGAATTAATTTTTAATATAAATGTGTTGAGGATCCAGGCTTTGCAGCAGCCGGTGAAGCTCTTCGCTTTTTTCGGCGGTCACCGGGATTTCCCCGTCCATTCCCAGAATTTCAAACTGGGTATTGCGGATAATCTCCTGCTTTGACACGCCCGGATGGATGGAGAGAATCCGCATGCGTTTTGTCTCGTCGTCGAAGCCGAATATGCCAAGATCCGTCACGACACGCACCGGGCCTTCTCCGCCAAGGCCGTGACGCTCCCGTTCGCCCGGGCCGCAGAGGAATCCGGGGGTCGTGATATAGGAGACACGCGCCGGAAATTTACGCCTCAGATGGCGGGAGATCACGACGATTTTGCGTGCTCCCGAGCCCATGTCGTTGGCACCGCCGCTGCCGGGAAGACGGCAGTCCGGGTGCATATAATCGCCGATCACGGTAGCGTTCAGGTTGCCGTACTGGTCGATCTCGGCGGCGCCGAGAAATGCGATATCCACTTTTCCTCTCTGTACATAGCCCAGCGCGTCAAACAGCGAAGTCGTCATGGTGGAGGTGCGCAGCAGCGGGAAATCTCCCGGGCCCTGGGGGAGATCCTTTGGCTGCGCGTCGATTGCGCCCGACTCGTAGATCAGTTTCAGGTCGGGAGCCGTGGTGTGTTTGGCAAACATAGCTGCCATCACGGGCAGACCGATGCCCACCAGGGCGATATCGCGGTTTTCAATTACTTCTGCGGCAGCTGCGATCATCAGCTCATCCTTCGTCCAACTCATAGAAATTGCCTCCTGTTCCGTAAGCTTACGCCGCTGTAAGGGTCTGCGCGCAGGTCCATCAGGCGGCGGATTCCAACCTTGTCAAAAAAGGCGGCCTCGTCTTTCGTTCCATAGACCCACTCGTCGAAATAGGCCTCCATGGTATCGGGGCTTTTGCCGGAGCGGGTGATGAGATCCAGATGCTCCAGATCGTAATCATAATATGTGAAAACGCCTCCGGGATAAGCGCCGAAGGGGCAGTGCACTACGTAATCCACAAAGAAGGAGGGCAGTATGGTAAACTGGTTTGTCCGCCGGATTTCCTCTGTGTCGACGATCTCCTCGGCGGTTACAATGACATGTTTTGCTGCCCGGGCGATGATCTCGATGGAGGAGGTGATGCCGTAAAGCTGGCAGTTGCCCTCCGCGTCGGCCCGGGCCACATGGATAACGGCAAAATCCGGCGCCAGCCTCGGTACAATCCCGCACCGCTCGCCGGAAAAAGGGTCGTCAAATTCCATCACCTTCCGGTCCTTGTCAAAATTTTGTATCTCACAGAGATCGGAGCCAATCATGACCTTGACAGGCATGAAGGGAATGCCCATGGCGGCGGCAAAAAAACGGTTTGTGATGCCGAAATGGCTATAGTCCTCCGTCCGGATCGTTCCCTGCTGTGCACAGCGGCAAAAGTTTGGACAGCGTCCGTTTTTCGCCATATAGTTTGAGACGCGAACCAGATCGACGGCTCCCGCGCCGCAGAGCAGTTCAACGGACTGGGCGTCGCCCATGCCGGAGATTTCCAGGTGCGTTTTGCCGGTGCGGATCATCTCGCGGACAAAGCTTAAGGGGTTGTTTGTTTCTGCAAAGCCGCTGAAGCTCATATTTGCCCCGTCCGGCACAAGGGCTGCGGCTTCTCGCAGAGAGATCAGTTTTTTATTGGCTGTTGTCATGCTTCTCCCCTCCGGTTGGTGGTAAGCGAAATCAGACGCTCAAAGCCGAGACCTGCCAGATAGCAGTCCTGGTCCGGGAAGGAAAGAAGATGTTGCCGCGCGAATGCAGCGGGGTCTTCTTTCGCTTCGTATGCTCTAAGCAGCTCTTCATCCGCGCGGTAACGGGTGGCAAATGCGGTGGGGTGCGCCCCGTAGGGAGCCTCCACCACACAGGCTACTGCTTCGGGTTCAAACAGGCCGCACCGGGCGTTCATTCGGATCGCGTCATCGGAGACAATCTGTTCAGCGGAGACGATGACGGTTTTTGCGGCCAGCGCCAGCCGAAGCGTATCGGCATCGCGCATATCCGCAGAAGGGTCCAGCTGTACATTGCCGTAAAAATCCGCGCGTGCGGTATGCAGGATGGCGACATCCGGGTGAAGGGCGGCAGCGGCGGTCCCGGTGCCTGCGCCAAAGACCCCGGGGACTTCCCGATAGAGCGCAGGCGCTTTTGTCAGGAGCCGTTCCGGCACGGGGATGGCCGCGTGATCGCCTCCGTTTACGGCAGCGGCCAGCTGTGCTTTGAGGACGGCTTTCCCCACGCAGAGCACTTCCGGGGTAAAACCGGAAGTGCATTCCGCCTCCGGGATAAAGCCGGAACCGGGGTCGCATCCTGCGAGGATGTGGTCTGCGGCGCCGCATGCCGCAAGAAGCGCCGCACAAAAAGCGAGTCCGCAAGTGTAGAGCGTGAGGCCGCGGCTGTTCTGTTGCAGCAGCTCGCGGATAAGACTCACAGGCTCGTATCCGTCAAAGAGAAGGATACTGCTGTTATCCGAAATCAGGGCGGCTGCCTGTTGTCCCGTCATCAGTTTCGTTTGCTTCATGGGAGCTCCTTTCTGCTTTCGTTTTGGGTCTGCAGACGGCGGCTTACAGTATACAGCTTGCCCAGCCGACCACGGCGAGCCGCTCGTCGCTGCTGCGCCTTACCCAGACCTCCAGAGTTACTTTTTTTCTGCCGTCCGGGAGTGTTTCCACCTCTGTCACCGCGCCGTTTAGCGTAATCGGCTCAAATACCTTTACCGAGGAGATAAATTTGGTGCGCAGCCAGCCGCCTGTAAAAAATGCCCCGCCGAAAAATTCACTGAGCAGGTGCGTGAGGGTACAGAACATCTGCGCGCCCTGGACGATGGGAATATTCAGGTTTCCTTTGCGCGCCATCTCCCGGTTGTTGTGGATGTTTGTGATAAACTCACCAACGCGCGAGTAGACGGCGGCCTGCTCTGCGGTGATGCATTTTTTCATCGGTGTTACGGCATCCCCGGGCCGGATATCGTCTGTCACGTGGGACAGATAGCGCGCGTTCTCTGCAACGGTTCCGTTTACACGTTTTTCCGGTGTTGCGGAGGCACGGCCGCTGATATCGCCTGGAACCGTCTTTAAGATTTCCACGCCGCGGTGGCGGATGATCGTGCGGCCGTCCGCGCCTTTTGCACTGGCCTCCATCACCACATAGCCCTGCCCGCGCAGAACGTAGGCTTCTACATAGTCTCCCTCCAGCGTTACGGTCTCGTCCATGCGGACCGGACTTTCAAACCAGATCTGCTCCTCGGTGTGCAGCCCGATCACATGGCTCGCCCGGTACACGGTCGTAAACATCTGTACCAGATCGTTTACCAGAAGTCCGGCCTGTCCGATACGGCTCCCGCCGTAAAACGGACTTTCCGTAAAATTCCAGGGTGAATATTCATCTATCTCAAATGCATAGCGCTTGATCTTGTGATCGTCAACGACCAGCTGTACCGGGCCAAGATGCTCTGGAATTGAAAGATTTTCATATTCCGGTTCTTTTAAACCTGCCTCCAGATCATCTACCGTATCTGCGCGGCGCGGGTCTGTGATATCTCTCCAAATGATTTTTTCTTCCATGCTTTGTTCTCCCTTGATGTATAAAACGTTTTTTCTTGCTCAAAATCTTCCGGGTCAATGCGTACAGGCTCCGGCTGCTCTCTTTTTGTGCAGTGGGTATTAAATTTACAGCGGAAGATCGTTTATTAAAATAATTCGCGGTATATTTTTACAATTCGGTCTCTGTCAAATGGTGTAAAATTGTTGACGAGAAGCCGCTGCTGATTTATAAGCACGGAGTCCGCAAAACGCTCGATCTCTTCTTGTTTCATTCCGTAGGCGTGCAGCGGCTTTTTGGGCAGCAGGACGTTTAAGAGTTTTTCCGTCTCATCATAGACGACATCCACCCCGCAGCCGATGATATCGGCGATAAACCGGTTCAGATTTAAAAGCTCACCCTCGGGTTTTTGCTCCATATAGTTTTTCATAACCCCTGTAAACATCGCGTAATTGGACTCTCCATGCGGCACATGATAAATGGCGCCGAGGGGGTAGCTTAAGGCGTGGACCGCGGCGCATCCCGCGTTGCCGAATGCGATTCCCGCATAGTTGCTGGCCGTAAGAAAATCGTCCAGAAGCGCCTGACGCGCCTCGATTCCCCTCTCGGCAATCTCAAGATAACCTTTTAAAATCATCTCGATCGCCCGGTAGCCAAACATTTTCGTCGTTGTAGTGGCCTTTGGCGAGAGGCTCGATTCTACTGCGTGCACCAGTGCATCGATGGAGCTGGCGGCGAATACGCGAAAAGGCAGCCCCGACAAAAGCTCCGGGATGAGCACGGCAGCGTCGGCGTACATTTCATCAACGGCCAGTCCTTTCTTTGTTCCCCTGCTTTTGAGGGCGAGAATCGAGATATTTGTCACTTCACTCCCGGTACCGCAGGTTGTGGGCACGAGAATCAGCGTTTTGTCTTTTTCGATCGGAAGCTTCCCGTCATAGAGATCTAAAACCGGAGAAATCTGTTTTAACGCCAAAAGCTTTGCGATGTCGAGCACCGTGCCGCCGCCGATGGCAATGATCCGTTTCGGTTCGCCCTCTATATCTTTTAAGATTGCCTCCACCATCTCGTCCGTCGGCTCTCCCGCGCCGTAGTTTTCCTGACAGAGCACGTCGCATTTCAAACGGAGCGCACCGAAATGCGGGTGATAGATATATTCATTTGTGAGGATGAGATCCCCTTTTTGCAGTTGGAACTCTTCTGCAAATTCTTTTGCCGAGGGATATTTATAAATCTCGGGTCTGACAGATAATTCTTTCATGTTTCCTCATTTCTGCGCAGCTTTTTTAAAACCATGTGAAGCCGGCAGGCTTGCGGACGCTGCGCGGACACAAACCTGCAAACGGGTCGCGTGCTTATGGTTCATCCGCTCCCAGAAGAATCCGGCCCGGGTCTACGCTGCCGCGCAAAAGCGCAAGCTCCTCATCTGAGGGCGCTTCGGTTTCGGGCACTGTAGAGAGATCTCCCAGATCAAAGCCCGTATGGTCGATCACATCCTGTGCGCTTACCCCCGGATGGATGGATTCTACGAAAAGTTTTCCCTCTTCGTCAAAGGAAAAAATGCAAAGCGGCGTAAAAATTTTACAGGGACCGTTTCCGGTAAGCCCCAGCGCTTTCCGTCCGGCGCGTCCGCCCGGGAAACCGACACCTGAGATATGGTCGATCTGTTTCGTGAAGCACCGTTTTTCGTGATGCGGCATCATAATATATTCCCGTCCGAACACCGCCAGATGTTCTGGGAGGAAAATCGGGCCAACCAGTGCCACCTTCGGTTTTTCGTGAGAACCGATACAGGTACAGTTTATATTTCCCTCCGGGTCCACCTGTACGCCGGAACAGAAAGCAAAATCGATCTCACCGATGCGGTGTGACCAGGGGCCGGGCCAGGTGGTCATCTGCGCCTCGCAGGGCAGGTTCAGCAGTTCGTTGCCGTACTCCGAGGAGGGCAGCCTTGTCAGTGCGCTAAGATCGGGGTTTACGCACCAGCCTGCCAGAAGGATCGTCAGATCCGGCGCATGTGTCAGACGTGCGAGCTGCATCGCCGCGAGCGGAATATTCGTAATGTATGTCGCGGCCGCTTTTCCTGTGGCAAGTCCGGTAAATCCGACCTCGCCGTCGTGAAATGTATGTGCCAGACGAACGGTAAGCAGTTCCTCCAATGTATAGCGTTTTTCCATTTACCTCACCTCCAGCGTTTTCAGATGGGTTTCCCCGATCAGGGACAGATACTCTGCAAAATTTTTTGTGCCGCGGATATATTTGTCCAGATAAGCCTCAAACGTTTCTTCACTTGCGGAGGCATTCACGTAAGCTTCGTAGTGCGCAGCGTCTTCCTCCGTACAGCAGAGGGTGGGCGTGGGATGGCTTCCGAAGGGCACGTGGCAGACCGCTGCCGTGCGGAAGGACGGGATCAGAGTCAAATGCGGACTCTTTTTGATTTCCTCCGTGTCTGCAAGCTCCTCGACGGTGACGATGAGGTTTTTGCAGGAGCGCGCCATATCCACATTCAGATACTGCGGCAGCATGCTGCGCTCCTGGATCTGTATATTCCCGTATTTATCGCCCCGCCATGCGTGGATCACAACAACATCCGGCTTTGCGGCGGGAACCGCCCAGGCCTGCTTCCCGGTGACGGGACAGGTGAACGGGACGATCTGCGGATTGTCGCGCGCTACGTCGTTTCCGCCGAGAAAATAGACCGGCCAGAAGGGCATGCCCTCCCGGTCCGCCCGAAATCTGTCCCATGCCAGCATTTCCGGGTAGTGCACGACCTTTATGTTCCCTCCCTGTAATGCGCGGCGGTAATTCTGCGCCAGACCGTATTTTTCCAGCCCGGTATAGGAGGTCTCCATTACGGAGACGCATCCCGCTCCGATGAGCATATCCGCCTCGACGGAGTTCACGCATCCGACAATGGTCAGATCCCGAATGTTTGCCCGAATGATCTGGTGGACGGCGGCCATCGGTTTTTGGTATACCGCGAATCCGCCGAAGGCGATGCGGTCACCGTCCGAGATGGCGGAGACGGCCTCTTCCAGCGAACAAAGTTTTACGGTTCTTTCCAAAATATCACCTTACCTTTCTGTGCGTTGGTTTTGTGCCTGGTTACTCAGTATGTATCGGCTTAGAAACAGGACGGCCAAACCGTGTAGCTTCCGTCAAGCTTTACTTCGATCATGTACGGTCCATCTGCGGCACGGGCCTGCTCCATGGCAGCGGGCAGCTCACAGGCTTTTCGGACAATGGTTCCGCTGTATCCCAAAGCTTTTGCGATATCCACATAATCGATGGACGGGAATTCAACGCCGACATAATTTTCGGTTCCGGTTTTAAATTTTTCTTCCTGCTTGATATTTCCGTAAGCGTCATCGTTTACAAGCAGTACGATGACATTTAGTTTCTCCCGGGAAATGGTTTCCAATTCACCCAGCGTCATGCCAAGAGAGCCGTCGCCGAGTAATGCGATTACTTCGCGCTCCGGGGCAGCCTCCTTGCAGCCTAACGCCGCACCAAGTGCGAATCCCATGTTGCCGTAATTGACCGGCTTCATGCAGGTCGTACCCTCCGGAAAGTCCGTAATATGCGCCCATGCTCCGGGGTTTCCGGCGTCCACGACAAAAATACCGTTTTCCTTTAAGCACTTGCCAAGCTCCATCTGCAGAGCGATGGGAGGCACGGGGGTAGCTTGTGTATCGGCGATGGGTCCTGAGAACACACCCTTTGCCCATTTTGCCTTGCGGGCGAAAATTTCATCGCGGTAGCTGGAATCCGCCGTATAATTCTGCGCTTTCAGCTCATTTGTCAGAAGCTGCAGGTTTACCTTTGCATCTCCGATGATACCGACGCTTGCCGGATAATGACGACCGATATTTTCGGGGATGATGTCAAACTGGATCAGATTCTTTGCCTTCAGCTCCCACCGGTTTGTGCTGATTGCGGTGAGGGAGGAGCCGACAACGATCACGCAGTCCGCTTCCTCAATGGCGGCCTTGCTGATCTCGCTTCCGTGGCGGCTGCGTGGGCCTACCAGATTTTTGAAAGAACTCTCGATGGCGGCAAGCCCGTTATAGGTAGTAACAATCGGCGCTTCAAGCAGTGTGGATAGTGCTTTTACCTCCTCTTTGGCGTGTGCAAGCTTCACCCCGTTGCCGATCCACAGGCAGATTTTTTTGCTCTTGCAAATATTGGCGGCGGCGGCTTCAATGGATGCTCTGCCGGCAATGGAATCGTCTTTAAAACAGTAGGTAGCCGGATCGACCGGAATGTATGGAGCGGTCTGGTTCTCTACGACGTCGCGGTAGAAGTCCACGACCACCGGGCCGGGGCGGCCTGTCTTTGCCTCGCGATATGCCTCGCGCATTGCCCATGCCAGGCAGCTGATGTCGCGTACCGGGATGTATTTTTTACAGAGACTGCCGAGCAGAAGCTGGTGGTCTCCTTCCTGCGCATCGCCGCGGCCTGCGTCCGGCAGCTTATTCTGAAATACCAGTGCGATTACCGGACTGGAATCCCGGAAGGCTCCGCCAAGTCCTGTGATCAGGTTGGTTGCACCGGGGCCGGTTGTTGCCAGACAGATGCCGGGTTCTCCGGTCAGGCGACCATAACCGTCTGCTGCGACGGCAGCACCGTTTTCGTGACGTGTGTGAACAAAGCGGATTTTGGAGTCATACATTGCATTGTTGACGGATAATGTCTGTCCGCCGGGAATACCAAAGACGATTTTTGCGCCAAATTCTTCCATTATCTTTACTGCAAGCTGACCACCAGTGTACATTTTTTCCATACAATTGACCTCCATTGTATTATTGTTTTGGACAAACGGTTTGTTTATCCTGATTTTTAGTATGATTGTATGATAACACGATAAAATTGTTATGTCAATTATATTATATTTATATTTTTTTATCCAAAAACATAAAAATATTGTTACTATTTTGGGGAACAGGCAAAAAAGAGATTGATTTTTCTGAGCCAGTATGATAATTTTAATATGACAATTTTGCAAATTATTTGTGTAGGGATTTGTTATGGAGGAGGGAAAGGTGTCGAAATCTAAACCGTTGTATTATCTTGTGGAATGTAAGCTGAAGGAAAAAATCGAAAAAGGGGTGTACAAACCGGGAGATGTGCTGCCGGTGGAGTCCGAGCTGTGTGCGGAGTACAATGTGAGCCGTATTACAATCCGCAAAGCGATCAGCAGGCTGGAGGAGGAGGGGCTGATTGAGCATCAGTTCAGTAAGACGCCCAGAGTAAAAAAGAATGCGATTCAGCGCCGGGCGAATTATATGCGCGGGCTTTCTGAGGAGCTTGCCCAGTCGGGCATTCTCTGTTCAAGCTATGTCCTGAAAGCGGAGCAGCAGGATGCGAATGAGGATATTGCGGAAAGAATGGGGATTGAACAGGGGGAAAAGCTTATTTATATTGAGCGTCTGCGCTATGGGAACGGGGAGGCGCTGTGCCATCAGACGATGTATTTAAGGGAGAAATACTGCCCGGACCTGCTGTCGCTTGATCTGACGGGAAATTCGATTTATGCGATGCTGGAGGATCAGTACAATTTGCCGATTGCCACCTGTAAGCAGACCATCACGGCCTGCATGAGCTCGTACCGGCTGTGTGCGCTGCTGGAATTGCCGGAGCGCACAGCGATGCTTAAGGTGACTAATCTCGGGTATCTGAAGGATGGTAGCTGCTTTGAGTATGCGTTGAACTACTACATTGGAGGCAATTACGAGATGTCGGTGGAGATGTCAAGGGATTAAGTAAGGGTATCTGAAAAGAGGCCGGTTTATGCCGGTCTCTTTTTGTTTTTTATATTTATGTAATTGTGTTGTATTGTACAAAGTGCTCTGATTATAATAAAATAATCTACGGATTGACATAAAAGGACATGTAGTATATAATACAATTTACAAACAATTAAAGTGATGGAGGTGAAAAATGATACCATTTCATGTAATTGGGACAAAAGAAGGGAATTATGAGAATGCCCAGGTGGGGGAGCGGTTTGGGCCGTACACATATCCGGTGGATGATTTTACGGTGAAATTGTTCGCATTTGCGCAGGATGATTATAATCCCTGGTGCTTTTCGGATGAGAATCCTTTCGGAAAGCGCATCGCGCATGCCGCGTGTTTCAACAACGATCTGCTGCATGTGTTTTTTACGCATTATAATCCGGACCATGTGGTCGGCCTGCACACGCAGGAGGAGCTGTGGTTTCATCATCCGGCCTTTGTGGGAGAAAATGTGACGATTTCGGCGGAGTATACGGATAAATATGTCAAGCGCGGCAAAGGCTATATTGAGCTTCGTTCACAGCTTGTGGGAGAAGACGGCAGGCTGATTGTCACACACCAGGGTGCGGAGATCATGCGCATCATGGGAAGCCAGCTGACGGGCGAGCGGACAGCTAAGGTGGAGGGAGATAAGGTTACAGGTGAGTTTGACGCGGCGATTCCCGAGGCGCTGCGGGCATCGGAGGACCTGGCAGAAGGCACGCCGGTCAAAGGGCTGAAAAAGACTACGACGACGTATCAGACCCAGGCATTTTCCTGGGGCGGAATGTTTTTTGACACGATACACAGCAACATCCATACGGCGAAGGCCGCCGGGTATGACAACCTTGTGGTGCAGGGGCAGCAGCAGGTGAGTTTTATCACTCAGATGCTGGCGGATTTCTTTGGAGAGTCCTGGTATCGCTCGGGGCATGAAAAAATAAAAATTCTCAAACCGAGTCTGGCAGGTGAAACGCTTACCTTCCGGGGCGCGGTGAGGAGAACGACCGTGGAAGAGGAAGGAACAAGGCTTCATCTGCATGTCTGGGGAAGAGATGCAAAAGGAGATATGACGGTTTGCGGCTGGGCGGATGCACTCGTTTGACGGATGCAAAGGTACTGTACTTCACAAAATTGTAATATTTTTTGTTGATTATATTCAATATGTCATGAAATTATTTGTAAACAATTTACAATTGACATATAAATAGATATAATATATATTACAATATGTAAACAATTACATACAATAGCATACAATACAGAAAAGGAGAAGCGTATGAAAAAAAGATTAGCAGTGATTTTGGCGGCGGCAATGGTTCTGACCATGGCAGGATGCGGAGGCCAGGGAGATTCGGGAAACGCAGACGATGCTAAAAAGCCGGATACGAGTGCCGAAGAGTCCGGGGATGAAGGCGAAGCGGATGATACGGGCGAGACGGACGATGCGAAAGAGCCGGCGGAGGGGACGACTTCCGACTGGGAGCCGTCAGGAAATGTATCGGTGATCGTTCCCTACAGTGCTGGCGGAACCACAGATTTGTCTGTTCGCGGAGTGACCGGCGCGGTTGATTCCGGAAAGCTTCCGGGCGGTGTCAGCGTGGTAGTGGATAATGTAACCGGAGGCTCCGGCCTTGTGGGTATCTCCCAGTTTATCAATTCCGATAATGACGGGCAGACAGTCGGCATTATCAACTGTGATTTTATTATGAATATGGCGTTGGGGAACACGGATCTTTCCTATGAGCAGTTCACACCGGTGGGATGTGTCATGATGGACGGTAATCTGGTGTTTGTCTCTGCAGATGCACCCTATGACACGTATGAGGAATTCATTGAGTACGCAAAGGAGAAGGGCGGCGTGACGGTTGCCGATGCAGGCGCCGGCTCTGTGCAGGCGGTTGTTACCGCGTCTACAGCGGAAGCGCTGGATGCACCTCTGACTGCCGTTCACTATGACGATGCGGGCGCGGCTGTTCTCGGTGTTGTATCAGGAGAGGTTGATGCGGTTTGCTGTTCTTCCGTTACCGCTGCGGCGCAGTATGATGCAGGCAACGTGAAACCGCTGGCTACCAGCTCTCTGGAGCGCATGTCCACATTTGAGGATGTACCGACCATGGCGGAGTGCTTTCCGGACGAGCTTGGAACGATGAATGTTCCGGTATGGGTGTTCCTCGCCGTGCGCAATGACACCGATCCGGCGATTTCATCTTATCTGCAGGATCTGTTCTACGATGCGATCAAGACGGATGCGTACGCGGAGGTTCGTTCACAGTTCTATCTGTGCGACAACAATGAGCTGTACCTGGATGAGGAGAAAGCGCAGGAATTTTTTAAGAGCCAGTTCGAGTATTACTCGGAGGTTGTAAAGCTTCTGGACAAATAGACTGCTGAAAGAGGCGGAAGGCAGGATACGAAGTATTTTGCCTTCCGAAGAAATGCCCGGGAGAAAAGCGAACGGGCACTACACTGAAAAAAAGGAGGTAGGAGCTTGAGAAGACATGGTGAAATGGTGCTTGCCGGGGTTTTTTTTGTTCTCGGGGTGCTGATGTTCTGGTTTACCCGCCAATTTGCATACAACGGCCTGGAGAGCTTCGGTACAGGCTTCTGGCCCCGTGTGATTGCCGCGATTATGATGGTTTGTTCGGCACTCCTGTTTGTGCAGTCCCTGTTGAGCAAGGACCCGGAGAAGGATGAAATCGTGATCGACTGGAAGTCTGAGGGCATGAAGCGTGTGTATAAGGTTGCGGTCATTCTGGTTGTATTTTGTGTGGCGCTGTATTTTATCGGTTTGTGTCTGGCTCTGCTTTTCATGATCTTTGGGATCATGTGGAGCATGGAAGAGCGGCGTATTCCGTTTTTGGTGATCACACCGGTGGGATGTTCCCTGTTTATTTATGTAGTATTTCAGATTCTGCTGAAGGTGAAGCTGCCGGCAGGCATCTTGTTTCAGTAAGGGAGGGGGATAAGGAATGTTTGATATAGCTGCGTTTGGAATTGCGCTTTCTGCGGTGTTTACCGTTGAAAATATCCTGCTGATCTTATTTGGAACGCTGTTTGGAATCCTGTGCGGCGCAATGCCGGGCCTCTCGAGCGTTATGGCGATGACGATCATGGTCCCGTTTACCTTTTCTATGAGCGGTTACGCCGGCATTCTCTGCCTGCTTGGCATTTTCTGCGGCAGTATTTACGGGGGCTCGATCACGGCGATTCTGATTAATACGCCGGGAACGTCAAATTCGGCGGCGACCTGCCTGGACGGGTATCCGCTCAGCCAGAAGGGAGAGGCGGGGCGCGCCCTTGGCATTTCCACGATGGCATCTACGTTTGGCGGCGTGTTCAGTGCGCTGGCGCTCTTTGTGATTGCGCCGATTCTGGCAAAGTTTGCGCTGAATTTCGGCGCACCGGAGTATTTTGCACTGGCGATTTTCGGTATCAGCATCGTGACAAGTATCTCTTCCGACAACATGGTAAAAGGAATTATTTCGATGATGCTGGGACTGGCGATCTCGACGATCGGGATGGATGTACTGACGGCGGAGAACCGTTTTACCGGCGGCACGACCTACCTGCTGGGCGGTTTGCCCTATATCGTGATATTGATTGCAATGTACGCATTTTCACAGGGCCTGATTAATGTGCTGGAATATAAAAAGGGCGGGGTTTTAAACCGCGAGAGTGCGAAGCTGGCACGGGTCATTCCGACGATGGAGGACATCAAAAGGACGGCGCCGGTTATTCTGATCAGCTCCGTGATCGGTACGGTGGTCGGCGCGATTCCCGGTACCGGCGGAGATATCGCCTGCTGGACCGCGTATTCTCAGATGAAACGGCTCCGCAAAAAGGATGAGGTGGAGTTTGGAAAGGGCAATGTCAAAGGCGTTGCGGCTCCCGAGGCGGCCAACAATGCGATTTCCGGCGGTGCGCTGATTCCGCTTCTGACGCTGGGCATTCCGGGAGACGCGGGTTCTGCTATTATGCTCGGCTCCCTGATGATGCTCGGAATCACGCCGGGACCGCTGCTGTTCAGCAATGAGACGGATAAGGTATACCTGATCATTCTCGGTCTGATGGTTGCAAATATCTGCATGTGCCTGCTGGGCTACTGCGGTATGCGGGGATTCGCGAAAATTTCCTCGATGCCCTTACAGCTGCTGACGCCCATGGTGTTTATGTTCTGCGCGGTGGGAACCTTTGCATACAACCATAACGTGACGGATATTTTCGTTATGGTAGCGTTTGGTTTTCTGGGATTTTTTATGGTGCGGTTCAAGTTCCCGATTCCGCCGATTATTCTGGGTATTATTCTCGGCGATATGATCGAGAAGAATTTGCAGCGGTCTTTGGTGCTGTCAAAAGGAAGCTTTGGAATTTTCTTTACCCGCCCGATCAGCTGCGTGCTGATGGTGATCGCAATTTTGAGTATCTGTTCGCCGATCATTCTGGCGATTGTCCGCAGCGTGAAGGGCAGCGGAGCAAAGGCTGCGGTTGAAGATTCAGGTGATCGTGAAAGCGAGTAGGAAACCGGAAGTTTAAGGAATTTGAAATTTAAGAAATTAGAAATGAGCTGAAAAGGGGCTGTCGGGCGACAGCCCCTTTTATAGTAGGAAAGAAGGGGCACCCTGTTTAGGAGCTTAACAATTTTGAAATTTCCGAGAAATTAATATACAAATCCTCGTAAATATGAACCTTGATTGTGGCGTCAAAGGAGTACGGTACATTGACCAGGTCCGCTTCAAAGTGATTGACAGTCACGGTTTTTCTGAGTGGATCTACAATCCAATATTCGCGGACTCCGGCGTTTTTGTAGTAATATAGTTTGCGGATATAGTCATCTGAGGGGTTACCCGGGGAAACGATTTCGATGATAAAATCCGGGGCACCGTTGCAGCGCTTTCCATCTAATTTATTCCGGTCACAGACAATCATCAGATCGGGCTGTACGATGGTGAGAGGATTATCACTGAGTTTCACATCAAACGGAGCGTGGAATACCCGGCATGTTCCTTGCCTGTTTTTGGTATAGCTGTTAAGAATGGTAATCAATTCGGTGGAAATTGTCTGATGCATTTCTGAAGGACTGGCCATATCATAAACAATGCCCTCGAAAATTTCTACCCGCGTGTCCGCGGGGAGGGCTTCATATTGCTGTAAAGTGATTGTTTGTGGCTGGGGCTGTAATGCGGGCATAATCGCTGCTTCCTTTCATATGTTGCTGAATGATAAGGCCATTATATCTTTTTTTGACAGGAGAGTAAAGGATTATTTGGGTGTTGTTATGAGACTTAGTCACATACAAATAGTTGTCGTTGGAGTATACTGATACCAGAAACAAAAAATAACTGTCATTGAGGTGTATTGCGAAATCAGTGGCGATTGCGGAAAGGTTGTGAGAGAATCAGATGAAGGTTGTAATTGTAGGCGGCGTGGCAGGCGGCGCGACTGCTGCGACAAGAATTCGCAGATTAGACGAACATGCACAAATCATAGTAATTGAGCGAAGCGGGTATATTTCCTATGCAAACTGCGGTTTGCCCTATTATATCGGAGGCGTCATTGGGGACCCGGAGGATCTGACGCTGCAGACGCCTGAAAGTTTTTTCAGAAGATTTCAGATTGATGTCAGAGTGAAACAGGAAGTAACGGATATTGATGTGCCGAAAAAGACGGTCACAGTGAAGCGGCTGGAGGACGGAGAGGAATATGAAGAATCCTATGACAAACTGATTTTATCTCCTGGAGCAAGGCCGGTAAGGCCGGATGTGCCGGGAATCGGGCAGGAGAGAATCTTTTCTCTTCGGACGGTGGAGGATACTTTTTTGATCAGGGCGTTTGTGGAGGAAAAAAAGCCAAAGACCGCGGTCGTGATCGGCGGCGGTTTTATCGGGCTTGAGACTGCGGAGAATTTGTGTGATCTTGGAATACAGGTTACGATTGTGCAGAGACCGGATCATGTGCTCAATACGCTGGATGCTGACATGGCAGCCTTTGTCCACGCGAAGCTCAGGAGCAGGGGAATTACACGAAAGACCGGCGCAAATATCGTTGGCTTTGAGGAAATGCCTGAGGGTGTGAATGTTTTACTAAAGGACGGTGAAAGGCTGGAGGCGGACATGGTTTTGACGGCGGTGGGGGTCAGCCCGGAAACATCGCTGGCAGAAAAAGCAGGCTTATCCTTGGGAATCAAAAAAGCAATTGCAGTAAACGACCGGATGGAAACATCTGCCCCCGACATCTATGCTGTGGGCGACGCGGTTATGGTAAAACACAGCGTCACCGGAAGGGATGCGGTGATTTCCCTGGCTGGCCCGGCCAATAAGCAGGGGCGTATTGCGGCCGACAACATCTGCGGGCTTGACAGCCGCTATAAGGGTTCCATGGGATCCTCGGTCATAAAGCTGTTCGATATGACCGCTGCCAGTACGGGACTGACGGAAAAGCTGGCGAAGGCAGCGGGTATTTCTTATGACAAAGTAGTTCTCTCCCCGGCCTCGCACGCGGGATATTATCCCGGAGCAAAGGTTATGACGATGAAGGTTGTCTATGCAAAGGATACGCTTAAGATTCTCGGGGCACAGATTGTCGGGTATGAAGGTGTCGATAAGAGGATCGATGTGATTGCCACGGCCATCCATGCGGGGGTGAAGGCAGATGCCCTTAAGGATTTGGATTTGGCCTACGCTCCGCCGTATTCCTCTGCAAAGGACCCGGTTAACATGGCGGGCTTTATGATCGAGAACATCGAAACTGGGAAGATAAAGCAATTCCACAATGATGAAATAGACGCCCTGCCAAAAGATGGCAGCGTGACGCTGCTGGATGTCAGAACTCCGATGGAATATCGGCGCGGTTATGTGGATGGATTTATCAATATTCCGCTGGATGATTTAAGAGAAAGGCTGGCAGAGCTGGATCGGAAAAAACCGGTATATGTCATGTGCCAGAGCGGCCTAAGAAGCTATCTCGCGTGTCGGATTCTGATGCAGAACGAATTTGACTGCTACAATTTTTCCGGCGGGTATCGGTTTTATGAATGTGTTGTAAGGGAAAAGCTGGCGGCGGAGGGTGCTTATCCGTGTGTCCCTTTGCCCGCTGAGGGTAAAGTATAGAAATATACCGGAAAGTGAATCTGATAACCGAAGGAAAGAATCGTCAAAAACATCTTGCAAACGCCCGGCAGTCAGGCGATAATAGAGTGTGATAAATATTGATGTATCGCGGGAGAAATGGCCTGGGATCAGGGGGAATATGCATAAAGAAAGTGCTTTCCTGTGCGGTACGGACAAATAAGGAGTGTGATGGATTTGAGAAAATGTGTAGGTATTCTTATCGCGGCAGTATTGCTGTCCGGCATGACGGCCTGCGGTGAAAAAACGGATTCTGCCGGGAAGGACGATGCTGCTGTTTCCACGGAAGGTTCGAATGATGCCACGGAAGAAATGACAGATGATGCCACGGATAAGACAGGGGATGCTTCTTCGCCAGAAAGCTTAAAGCTGGACTTTACAACCACCGATATCAATGGGGCGTCCTTTGGTGATGAAGATATAAAGGATGCAAAATTGATCATGGTTAATTTCTGGGAACCCTGGTGCGGGCCGTGTGTCGGTGAAATGCCGGAGCTGGAGCAACTCTATCAGGATTACAAAGATCAGGGCTTTGTGATTGTCGGAGCCTTTTACAGCTCGGACGATCTTGAGGATGCAAAGGCGATTGTTGCGGATTTGAATATTTCCTATCCGGTTGTGATGGGGAATAAAGATTTAAGTCCGTTTACCTCAGGGTATGTTCCCACCACCGTGTTCTTTGACGGAGCAGGCAATCTTTTGAGCGGGAAAGCGATTGTTGGCGCGAAAAGCTATCATGTCTGGGAAAAGGAAGTTCAGAAATACCTGAAAGATTAGTGTGCGGACACGTTCATTTTCAGCTAAATGACGCAGAATGAATTTTCAGTCTGCAAGGCGGCTGAACGAGGCGATGCGACGGCATCGTTGCGTGAGGCCAACGCAGCAGATGGAAATGGAGGAACAGATATGAAACGAAAATATCAGACGATGGCAGCGTTAATCTTGTCGGCGGCACTCATAATTATCGGTGTTATGGAGGGACAGAACAGACAGGTATTTGTGAAAGCCGTAAACATATGTCTGGAGTGTGTTGGCCTTGGATGATAAAAGAAGGATGGTGATCCAGGGGATTGCCGCACTCATTCAAAACGCAAATTTCAGGGGCTTTTTCACAGGGGAAATTTACGGAGGCGCAGTGAAAAATGTCTGCGTTCCGGGATTAAACTGCTATTCCTGTCCCGGGGCTGTGGGAGCCTGCCCGATCGGTTCCCTGCAAAGTATCATCTCCGGTTACAGATTTAAGTTCCCCTATTATGTGCTGGGACTGCTGATTTTTTTCGGAGCGGTTTTTGGCAGGCTGATCTGCGGGCTGATCTGTCCGTTTGGTTTTTTTCAGGATTTGCTGCATAAAATTCCGTTCCCGGTGAAGATCAGAACATTCAGGGGAGATGGGCTGCTGAGAAAGCTGAAATATGCGATACTGATAACGATGGTCTTTATTCTTCCGGCTCTGTTTAAGATGACACCGGTATTTTGCAAGTATCTGTGTCCTTCCGGCACGCTGTCGGGGATTCTGCTATCCTTTACAAATACGGAATTATTTGCAGTGCTTGGAAAGCTGTTTACGTGGAAGTTTGGCCTGCTTATTTTCATAATTATTCTGAGCGTGATGATCTCTCGTCCGTTCTGTAAATATTTGTGTCCCCTGGGGGCATTTTATGCACCTTTTAACCGCATATCGGTTGTCCAGCTTGCTGTGGATAAGGATAAATGCACCCACTGCCAGGCGTGCCGGAAGGTGTGTGATATGTGTGTAAATCCGGCGGAGCATCCGGCCGACGCAGAGTGCATCCGATGCGGAAAATGTGTTGACAGCTGTCCGGCCGACGCGCTGCGCTTATCTGTGAAAAGAAAAACAATCACCTGATGCTCTCAGAGAAGCGCGTCGCCCTGCCTTGTCAGATCCTGTACCCATTTATATTTCCGAAAGCGCATCATTACCCACGGAATTTTTCCGACCTCGTCCAGACAGGTGCAGGCATAGACTGTAAGCGGCGACCAGTGCAGGACAAACGCTCCCATGAGCGCCAGCGGAATGGCGATCATCCACATGCAGACGATCAGGCTGTACATGTCGAAGATCGTGTCGCCGCCGCCGTCGAGCACGCCGTTGATCGTGACGGTATTGACGCAGCGTCCGATCATGTATATGGACATGATCACCATCATCCCTGTCAGATACTCCCGCGCCTGATCCGTCAGAATGACCATCCCAACGACAAGCGGCGTCACCGCAAGCACAAGCGCTGTGGAGAGAAAGCCGATGACATAGGAGATGTTTTTCAGTTTTGTCCCGTATACTCTGCCCGTCTCAAGCCGCCCGGCGCCAAGCTCGTTTCCCACGAGGATGCCGGCAGCGCTGCCGATTCCGTTGCACATGCAGCAGATCAGGTCCCGGACCACCGCTGCCACCGAATTTGCAGCTGCGGCGTCGGTGCCCATGTGCCCCATGATCGCCGTGTAGGATGTAAAACCGATGCCCCAGCACAGAGAGCCGCCCATAAGGGGAAGGCATTGCCGGATAAAATCGGCTTTCAGCTGTCTTGGTACGCGCATCAGCCGCCGAAAGACGGGCCGGATATAAGATTTCCCGGAGGATGCCGCGACGCACAGCGTCAGCTCGATGACGCGGGAGATGGTGGTGGCCAGCGCCGCACCCCGGGCCTGCATGCGAGGTGCTCCGAACAGTCCGAAGATGAACACCGCGTTCAGCCCTATGTTTAAAAGCACCGCGCAGGAGCTGATCAGTGCTCCGGGTTTGATGTGCTCCGAAATCTTCATGATCGTCAGATAGCACTGGGAGATTCCTGTGAGCAGGTATGACCAGCCCGCAATGCGCAGATAGGAGCTGCCTACGGCGATCAGTGATGCGTCACTGGCAAAAATGCGCATCAAAAGCTCCGGCGCCAGCTCGCAGGCCAGAAAAAATACAACGGACAGGATGCCGCAGAACCGGAGCATCAGATGAAAGATATCTTCCAGTGTCCTCCGGTCGCCTTTGCCCCAGTACTGCGCCCCGAGGATGGCGCCCGCCATCGTGACAGCCGAGAGGAACATGTTCTGGACGAATTGAATCTGGGTCGCCAGGGAGACGGCGGTCATTTCATTCTGGGCGACTTTTCCCAGCATCAGCGCGTCGCCGGCGGCAACCGACGCGAGCATCAGGCTCTGGAGCGAGATGGGCAGGGCGAGCCTTGCAAGGTTTCTGTAAAATGCCTTTTTGTCGATCGCTGCTTCTGTTTTTTCTCTTGTGAAATTCATGGCACTACCTCTAAATCATGTGATAAGATGTATTTGACGAGCTGCGCTGCCTGTTTCTGATCGGGTCAGACGCGGCTGTCTGTGTTCTTGTTTTCAATTGCCTGCTACAATTATAAGTAAAAAGTTTGTTTTGTCAATTCCCAAAAATATGTGACGGCATATGGAATAAATTTGGAAGCGGACAGCCTGGATATGAAAAGTCTTCGTACCACTCCGGTCCGTCCGAAACAAGCGCCACCGGCGCTTGTTTCGGACCGCTTCGCGAAGGCCAAACTGCTGTCTGAATCATGTTCTCCTGCAGCAAGTGCGTACCCAGAGGGCATGCTATGGCTCGGGTGTGAAAGTAACGAATTATTACGACTTCCGGGAGGGAAGGGCAAAAATATCTTGCAAATTTCAGCTGACGAGGCGATAATAAGATGCGAGATGTTATGTTCAGACCGCTTTTGGTCTGAAAAATGTATATAAAAATATAGTTTAGATCTAAACATGCAGGGGGGTTAAATGAATGAAAAGCTACAGGAAAATATGCGCCGTTATTTTGCTGGCGACCATGGCGGTTCTGCTGATGAGCTGTGGGAAAAAAGATGAGACAGCCTCCGGAGCGGCCGGGAAGGCAGATGCGTCCGTATCCGACGAATTAGAGGGGGACTTGCCGGAGAAAGAACCGGAAGAAGAGAAACCGGAGAAGGACGATTCGGGGGAGAAAGCTGAAAATGAGGAACCAGAAGAACCGGTCGAAGAGCCGGAGGAAGAGCTTATGGAAGAGCCGGCAGAAACAGTCGAATTGTATACGACGAGCACGGTAAATGTCCGCGCACAGCCGGACGTTCATTCTGAAAAAATAGCTACGCTGAAAAGCCATGAGGTCGTTCAGGGAATCGAAGAAAAAAATAACTGGTGGCAAATTTTTTATGAGGGCTGCAGGTATTATGTTTCGAGTGATTATCTGAGGGAGAAAACGGCAGGGAGTAACGGTTATCTGGTTGTGATTGATGCGGGGCATCAGTCGAAAGGAAATTATGACAAGGAGCCGGTTGGCCCGGGGGCGTCTGAGATGAAGGCAAAGGTATCTTCGGGGACAGCGGGAAAGGTAAGCGGGCTGAATGAATATGAGCTGACTTTGTTGGTTTCACTGAAGCTTCAGGAGGAGCTGGAAAACCGCGGTTATGAGGTGGTGATGGTCCGCACAAAAAACGATGTGAATATCAGCAACGCCGAGCGGGCAGCAGTCGCAAATGAGACGGATGCGGACGCATTTATCCGGATTCATGCGAATGGTTCGGAAAACGAGTCCGCAAACGGGGCAATGACAATCTGTCAGACACCGGACAATCCGTACAACGCCGCTTTTTATCAGCAGAGCAAGGAGTTGGCCACCCACATATTGGATGCGATTGTGGAATCGGCCGGATGTAAAAAAGAGTATGTGTGGGAAACCGATACCATGAGCGGTATCAACTGGTGTCAGGTTCCGGTCACAATCGTGGAGATGGGGTATATGACCAATCCCGCCGAGGACGCGAAGCTTGCGACAGACGATTACCAGTATAAAATGGTAACGGGCATTGCCAACGGAATCGATCAGTTTTTGGATTAGAGTTTTAGAGAGGGGATAGCCGTCACTTTGGCAGTGGCGGCTCTTTTTTGATAAAAAATCCCACTTAACCCACTTCTATAAAATCCTCCAACACAGGTACTTCCTCATGAAAATTTGTCCCTACGACTTTCCCCAATTCATGAAAATGGCGCAGTGACATATTGCAGAACGCGATATCGATATCATTTAATACACGCTCCCGCTTCCACTCCAGCGCAACAATCCCATAGACATCCTCCTCGAAATGGCAGAAATGATTTCGAAAATAGGTATCCTTTAAAATGATTGCTTTGGGAACGACGCCGATTCCCAAGCCCTTGCGGACATAGGCGCTTACCATGGCCGTATCCGCCGTCTCGATGACAAAATTTGGCTTAAACTGATGCTCCCGGTACATAATTTCCACCGCATCTCTGGCACCGTAGCCCTGATTGACGCCCACAAAATTTTCCTGGGCCAGCTCGTGCATGAAGACCTTTTCTCTGCCTTCCAGCCAGTGATTTTCCGGATAAATGACAACGGCTGTTTCTTTGTGAAGCGGGAAGGAGATCAGATCTTCACTGTCTTCCGGCGGGCAGATGAGATGAAAGTCCGTGCGGTTGTTTTTCATATACCGCTGCAGGCCGTTTCTGGACAGGGAATACTGCTTGAAGCGAATATTCGGCATGACGTCCAGCAGATTCTGGAACAGGTCTGGCAGATAGGCCCCAACGTTTGTGCTGACGATCAGCTGAATCTGGCTTCGCAGATGCTCCTCGCGCACATTTTTTATCGATTCGTCCAGCAGCGCCAGAATCCTCAAAACATAGTCGTAGTAGAGCTTTCCGCATGCGTTTAAGGTGATTCCGCGCCCGCTGCGGTCAAACAGCGGAGCGCCGATTTCCTTTTCCGGAGCTGCGATGATGCGGCTCAAATGTGCCTGGGAAATGTAAAGCTCCTCTGCTGCTTTGCTCACGTGCTGCAGCTCCGCCACCTTTTTAAAGCTTAAAATCATATTCATGTCAAGATTCATATTTTTCCTCAATTCATACATCTGATGTATCAGTTGTTGCCTATTACGAATTTTACTTTACCACACTTTCATGTTAATTTAAACATAAAGATGGATTGAATTTATAAGTTTTTTGTGGATTTTGTGCATTGACTTTTGAGGCAATCCATGAATAATGCATGAACTTTCAACGATGGAGGAGGAAAAAAAGATGGGTAAAAAAAGTATGCTGTTTAATCCGAAGACATTTACAGGTGAAGAATATGATGTGAAGAGTCGGAAGGCAATGCTGGATACGATTGCGTTTTTTGAAAAAAAGGGACTGAAATCTATCCGGGATGACGAAAAAGGATACATTTGGCAGGATGATTGGATGCAATATCAAAAGGAACACGGAATTTTTGCTACGATGCTGACGGCAAAGGGATACGGAGATGATGAAGAAGCGCGATTTGATCTGTACCGGCTCTGCCCGATGAGCGAGATTTTAGGTTTTTACGGGGAGGCATACCAGTACCCGCTTCAGGTATCGATTCTGGGAATCGGCCCCATCTGGATGGGAGATAACGAGGAGCAGAAGCGCGAGCTGGCGCAGGACCTGAAAGACGGCCATGTATTCGCATTTGGTATGAGTGAGAAGGAGCATGGCGCGGATCTTTACTCGAATGAGGTGCATTTGACCGAGACGGGAGAGGGCGTTTACGTGGCGAACGGAAGCAAATACTACATAGGGAACGCGCATACTGCGAGCAAGGTTTCCGCCATGGGAAAAAACGCCACGACCGGTGAGTGGACAAACTGGGTGGTAGACAGCCGTCACCGCAATTACAAGTATGTGAAGGACATCGATTGCCCGGGTCTGGGCCAGTGCCGTCTGGGTGAGTTCGATCTGATCGAATATCCGATTACCGACCGGGATATTATCAAGCGCGGGGACGAGGCGTTTGCAGACGGTCTTGCGACGGTCAATATCGGAAAATTCCAGCTGGGCTTTTCTGCATCCGGCATCGCGGCGCATGCGCTGTATGAGGCGGTAACGCACGCAAACCGCCGTGTGATTTATGGCAGTAAGGTGACGAATTTCCCGCATATCCGGGCATTTTTGTCGGAGGCGTTCTGCCGGACAAACGCGATGAAGCTGTACGCACTCAGAAGCCGTGATTATTTCCGCATGATGAGCGCGGATGACCGGCGATATCTGCTGTTTAACCCGATCCAGAAAATGAAGGTGACGACCCAGGGCGGCGATGTGATTCGTCTTTTGATGGATGTGGTCTGCGCAAAGGGCTACGAGAGAGAGAACTTCCTTTCCGACGCTTACGCAACGATGGATACGCTCTTCCGCCTGGAGGGTACGGCGCATGTGAATATGGCACTGGTGCTGAAATTCATCCCGAAGTATTTCTTTGGCAACGTAGAATATCCTGAGATCGGCATCGTTTCGGAGATGAAAGAGGATGACAATATCTTCAGACAGACCATCGGCGGTCTGGCAAAGGTTCCGTTCCCGGATTACCGGAAAGCCTATGAGAGCGTGGATCTTCCAAATGTAAAACGCTTTCTGGAAATCGTGGAGAAGTTCCGCGAGATGCTGGCAAAAGACGCGCCGGACCCGTCGCTGATGAAGAATATGGACTACATGCTTAATTATGGAGAAATCTTTACGATGATCGTGTACGCGCAGCTTGTGCTTGAGGGCGCGAAGCTGAATGACGTGGAGGATGAGCTGATCGACCAGATGTTTGCGCTCTTTATCCGCGACGTCAATAAATTTGCACTGACCCAGGCAAACAATTATGAGAATACGGAAATTCAGAGGGACTATCTGACACAGATAGCCTTGAGAGGCCCGGTAGTGGATAAGGAAAAGGATTTCCGGTTCTGGCAGGAGTATGTACAGGTGCTGGACGGCTGTTATGTACAGAAGGATGCGCCGATCGGGTCATAATGCTCCCGGGGGCAAAGGACCGGAACTGACGGCCGGAAAGGGTTTGGAGAACTGAAGGAGGGATTAGGGATGCAATATCGATTTTTAAACAGTCCGCTCAGCATTGGCAGTCTGGAGCTGAAAAACCGCACGGTCATGACGTCCATGACGATGATGTACTGCGAGGAGGGACCGGACGGCGGATATGTGAACGACCAGCTTTTAAATTTTTACGTGGAGCGTGCAAAGGGCGGCGTGGCACTGATCATTGCCGGCGGTGTGGCCACTGACCGGTACGTGGGATACGGAAAAATGATGCGCCTCGACGATGACCGTTACCTTCCGGGGATGAAACGGCTGGCGGAGGGAGTCCATGCCCAGGGCGCAAAGCTGTGCCTCCAGTTTTTGCAGACCGGGCGCTACGGAAATGCAGGCGCAGTATACGGGGACAGTGATACGCTCTGTGCATCCGCGGTTCCGTCCTCTTTTTCTCCTGATGTGCCAAGGGAAATGACGCAGGAGGAAATACGGACCGTCATTGAAAACGCGGCCGGGGCGGCCGGACGGGCGCGGGCGGCAGGAGCGGACGCCATTGAGTTGTGTGCCAATTCCGGGTATATGATTGCACAGTTTTTGTCCGGGGTGACAAATAAGCGGACCGACGCATACGGCGGAAGCTTTGAGAACCGCTGCCGATTCGGACTGGAAATGATCCGTGCCGTCCGAGAGGCGGTGGGAGCGGATTATCCGTTGATTCTGCGGGTGGCGGGCAACCACTTTATACCCAAATAGGTGTAGCAAAAATATGATTGGCAAAACAACAGGAAATACCGT
>CASCGD010000023.1 GCA_949132985.1 uncultured Lachnospiraceae bacterium | reverse complement strand
ACAGGAAAAATATTAAAAACAGCATTATATACAAAAAAATACGGTTTGTTTTGTTCAAAACAGAAAAAGATAAATTATGAATTGACATCTTGTTTTTTCGAATTTATAATAAACAAAATGAAAGCGGGATCATTCTGGGGGCTTTTATAAATTAAGGAGGTTACCATGGATCAGAAATTAATTTTCTTGGATATTGACGGCACGCTGACGGAGCCGGGGAAAAATGTCCCTCCCCCTTCCGCGGTTGATGCGGTTACCCGGGCAAGAGGAAAGGGACACAAGGTGGTATTGTGCTCCGGGCGCAATTATGGGATGCTCTTTCCGGTGATGCAGTATGGTTTTGACGGACTGGTTGCCAGCACCGGTGGTTATATTGAGTATGGCGGAGAGGTGATTTATGACTGTCCGATGAGTGAGCAGCAGCAGGCACGGGTATTGGAGGTTTTTAAGGAGAACGGCATTTACCGCACGATCGGAGGCCGGTATCATAGTTATACGGACGAGGGTTTTAAGGAATTTCTGGCAGAAAATGTACAGTCAAAAGCTAACAGCGAGCTGTTGCGATGGAGAATCCAGATTGAAAATGAACTGGGTATTCGACCGATGTCGGAATATGACGGTGAGCCGATCTATGGGATGGCATTTATGAGCCGCGGAGTGGAGCGCCTGAAAAAACCGATGCAGCTTTTGCAGAAGGAATTTGATTTTTGTATACAGGATGAAGATGCCTGCGGTATTGTGAACGGAGAACTCTCAAGCAAGGCTTTTGACAAGGGAAAGGCAGTGGAAAGACTCTGTGATTTTCTGGGCTTTTCCAGGAAGGATACAATCGGTTTTGGGGACAGTATGAATGATTTGGGGATGCTTCAGACTGTGGGAACCAGCGTATGTATGGCTGGTGGCAATCTTTTCCTTATGAAGGTTGCAGACATGGTATGTCCGCCGGTAATGGAAGACGGTCTTTCTTATGCTTTTGAAAAATTGGAATTAGTATAAGCGGGCAGATGAGCAGAGCGTAGTGCCTGATACATATTACGGAGTATTTATAAAGAATATAAGGATTCCCGCCAAGATAAAAGGCGGAGATTCAATCAACGGAATCATATTTTAATTGTGGGTGTGCCTGCTACTTTGCGGGCGCGCTTTTTTTGTGCCGGCAGGCGGAAATACTGTTTCGTGGTTGCTTGCTGTTATGGTGCTTTTTTCAGATTTTTCACCTCGCTTGTCAATTATTACCATCTTCTGTGTCGGCTATATCTGGCGGAAAAATTGTTACTATTTTTATAGCAATATCAAGGGAGGGACAAAAGATGATCGAAACGATTGGTACACGTATCAGCCGATTGCGCGAGCAGGCGGGTATGACACAGTCGGATTTAGCCAAGCGCATTCATATCAGCCGTTCTAGCGTTCAATCATGGGAGTGTGGGGCAAACTTTCCATCTACAGACAATCTTATTTCACTGGCACAGATTTTTCATGTATCCACAGATTACCTGCTTGACATCAGTGCAAATAAAACGATTAATCTTGATAAATACAGCGATAACGAGCAGGAACTTGTTTTTCGGATGCTGCAATATTTTGACGAGACCGGAACGCAAATACATAATAACAGCAAATCGTAACAGAACGGGACATCATACATCCAAAAATTTGTCGAAAAGTGGCGATTTATCACAAAATGTGGTACAATATAATTCTTAAAGTGCCAGTGATAAGGAAATGCGCTGATTCGTAAGGAGTCCGCCCATCTTTGATGGGTGGTTTTTCCTTGCGTCTGTATTGCGGACGGATCGACAAAACGTAATGAGGAGGATGTTTATGGCATTAAGTATGGAGCAGAGCCAAAAACAGGTTCTGTCACAGAAAATGATTCAATCAGTCACCATGCTGCAGATGAGCGCGCAGGAGCTGTCTGAGTATATAAAAGAAGAATCTCTGGGCAATCCGGTGGTTGATCTGGAATATCCCGTGTTGGAAAATGGAGATCAGGAGCGAATTAAGAAGCTGGAATGGCTGGCGGGCCTGGACGAGCAGAACCGGGCGTTTTACCGCTACGATAAGGAGGATGCTGAGGAGAACAGCGGCATGAATAATCTGGCGAAGCGGGAAGATGAAAGACTGGAGGATGTGCTTCATCTTCAGCTCATCGGGAAGGGTTATACGGACCGGGAGATGGAGATCTTCGATTATATTGCGGGATGTCTGGACTCCAAAGGCTACTATACCGCATCGGAAGAGGAACTTGCAGAGCATCTCCATATTACGGTGGAGGAAGCCGGGGAATACCTTTCCATCATGCGTGATCTGGAACCGGCAGGGGTATGTGCGGCAAATCTCCGGGAGTGTCTTTTAAAGCAATTAAAAAAATTGGGCGGGAAGTATAAAATTGAAGAGAAAATCATTACGGATTACATGGACCTGCTGGGGAAAAATCAGCTCCATGTGATTGCCCGGAAGTTAAAAGTCTCTTTGCCGGAAGTGACCGAGGCGGTTCAGCGGATTCGGGAGCTGAATCCGAAGCCGGCGCAGGGCTTTGACAATGGGGAAATGCTGCGCTATGTGGTGCCGGATATCGTTGTGGTGAAATTTCAGGGGCAGTTGGAAATACTGCTGAACAATTACTCCTGTCCGGTGCTTCGCATCAATCAGGATTATCTGAATATGATGCGGTCGGATTGCGGCGCTGACGTGAAAGATTATCTGCTGCGGCAGGTGCGCAGGGCGGAGGGAATCCAGAAGTGTATTTCCCGTAGAAATGCGACGCTGCTGGAGCTGACAAAGTGTATTATTGACGCGCAGGAGGCGTTTTTCCTTCGCGGGGATATGACGCTGAAACCGTTCCGGCTTCAGGAGGCAGCAGGGATCATGGGGGTTCATGAATCGACGGTGAGCCGGGCCGTGCGCAATAAGTATCTGCAGTGCTGCTGGGGAGTTTTTCCGCTCAGCTATTTCTTTCAGAAAGGGATGAGCGTGCAGGCGGATGCAGAGGGGATGGCCGTATCACAGATCAAGCAAAGGATACGGCAGATTATTGAGGGTGAGGATAAATCAAAGCCTTACAGTGACCAGAAAATTTCGGAAATTCTGGAAGAGCAGGAGACGGTTATCTCGAGAAGAACCGTAGCAAAGTACAGGGAAGGCATGGGTATCCCCAATTGTCGGGGAAGAAAAATATTTGTATAGATTGATAAATCGGACAGGGAAGAAAAATTCCCTTTTTCTTCAGGTGGGGTATAGACTCCGCTACTATTCTTATGTATGATAAGTAGCGGAGCATTTTTGTTTTAAGAGGAGGACCGCGATGGGAAGGGTATGCGTCATCGGAAGTATTAATATGGATGTGGTCATGGAGGTAAAAAGAGCTCCGGCTGCGGGGGAGGTGATCATCGCCCGTCAGGTTAAAACGAACCCCGGCGGGAAGGGTGAAAATGCGGCGATTGCGCTGGCAAAGCTGGGTGTGGACACGGCCTGGTTCGGCTGCGTGGGCAATGATGCCTACGGCGATACGCTGATGGAAAATCTGAAAAAATATCCGCTGGATGCCAGTTGGGTCAGGCGGGCGGATGTGGGAACCGGGATTGCCTATATCATAGTGGAGGAGTCAGGCGAAAACCGCATGATCGTCTACGCGGGTGCAAACGAGGCCATCACGGCAAAGGACATACAAAATATATGCAGACCGATGATTGCAGAGAGTGAACTGGTTCTCATTCAGCTTGAGATTGCGAGGGAAGCGATCTGTGAGATTGTCCGGGTGTGCAATGAGTTGGGAAAGCGTCTGGTCGTCGATGCAGGGCCGGCGCACGGCTGGTCGGCGAAGGATCTGTCCGGCGCCTGGCTGGTCAGTCCAAACGAGACGGAGCTGTCCACTCTTGCAGGGCGGCAGCTGACCAGCCGTGAAGAAATATTGGCCGGAGCCCGGGAACTGCTTGCGGCGGGTATCGGGCATGTGATTGTAAAGCTCGGGGATCAGGGTTCGGTTTATGTGAGCGGCGGTACGGTGATAGAAGTCCCCGCATTTCCGGTGCATGCAATTGATACCGTGGCGGCGGGAGACAGCTATATGGCGGGACTGTGCAAATGTCTTTCCGAAGGAATGGAGATCGGACCTGCCATGGAGTACGCAGGAAAGTGCGGCGCAGTGGCGGTCACGAGAACCGGCGCGGTATCCTCGCTTCCTTGTGCAGAGGATATCGCACGGTTTGAGGATTTCCTTGTCAGATAAACCGGTAAATAAAGATTGCGATGATGATTCCGAGAATCGTCGCAATGCTGAAATGGATGGTCAGCCCAAAGGTCAGGGTGAGTACCGCCATATCCAGCACGAGGGGGCTTGTAAGCCCGAAGGTTTTTCCGTAATTGAGCCATGAAAACGTGCCGCTTCCGGCGAGATTGCCGATGAAGCTGCCGAGGACGGCTCCGATTAAAACAAGCATGATGAGCACCCACGTGCTTTTTCCTGCAATTCCTTTACTCATATGTAGATATCTCCTTAATTTTAGTAGTTGTTCGCATGTCCCGTGTAAGCGGGCCTGATTTTGAACAGTTACGCATATTCTAGCACATGAGAAAATATTGAACAAGCAAAAGAAAGAAAAGACATGAGGCTGTCGCACTAAGCAAAGCATATACAAGATATCGTATAAAAGAATGGTTGAAACGAACGATATCTTGTATCGTGTTTCTTAATGCGGCAGCTCCAAAGACACAAATAAAGAATGGACGAGGCTGCTGTTTACGGAGGAAACAGTAGCTTTCATCCGTAAGGAGCAGAGATGGAACAGAATTTCAGGAAAGGACTGCGGGATGGTATGCCGATCTGTCTTGGCTATCTGTCCGTGTCCTTTACGTTCGGATTATTAGGGGTCGGTATGGGCCTTTCGTGGTGGCAGGCGACTTTTATTTCGCTGACAAATGTGACTTCCGCGGGGCAGTTTGCGGGGCTAACGATTATGATGGAGGCCGGCTCGCTCATGGAGATGGTAATCTCCCAGTTTTTTATCAATCTGCGCTACCTGCTCATGTCTATTTCCCTGACACAGAAGGTGGATGAAAGGTTCCGCGGCATTTTCCGCTGGTGTCTGGCTATGGGCGTGACAGACGAGATTTTTGCCGTGGCGATGTCTCAACAAAAGCCGGTGAGCAGACGTTATTTCAGCGGATTGTTTCTGACACCGTATCTCGGCTGGGGATTCGGGACACTGCTTGGCGCATTGCTGGGCGAAGTCGTTCCGGCAGGTGTGGCGGAGGTGTTTGGCATCGCGATTTACGGCATGTTTCTGGCGATCATTATTCCGAAGGCGACGGAGAGCAGACCGGTGCTTTCTGTCGTGCTCGTCGCGGCGCTTCTCAGCTGTGTGATCTGCTATGCGCCTTTTATCAGGCTTTCCAGCGGACTGTCCATCACGTTATGTGCGGTAGTCGCGGCGGCATACGGCGCATGGCGGCATCCGATTTTGGCGGTGGAGGACGCAGAGGGTGACGAGGCAGAAAAGAGGGAGGTGCGCCATGCTTAGTCTTTCGGTATTTTTTAAATATGTGGCGGTGATGGCGCTGGTGACATACTTCCTGCGCGCTCTGCCTTTTGTACTGGTGAAAAAAAAGATCACAAACGTATACATCCGCTCATTTCTGGAATATATTCCCTACGGCGTGCTGGCGGCGATGACTTTTCCAGCGGTGTTCACCTCAGCAGGCGGACTTGTCCCGTCTCTGGCAGGCGTGGCGGTGGCTCTTGTGCTTGCATGGAAAAAAAAGAGTCTGCTCACCGTGGCGATCGGAGCCGTGGCGGGTGCGGCGTTACTGACAGTGATACCGCAGATTTTTTGTTAGCGAAAGAAGCTTCCCGGCAGCGCGGCCAAATGTGAAAATCCGCAGTTGACAGCGATTTTTCCCTCCTTTATAATAAAAAGGTCTGATACTTTAATGCATTAAGGCAAAAAACTATAGAAGGGAATTATAAAATGTCAAACGAAAAAAATTTTAAGCCTTATATCCCCGCGGACAAGGTGCTTCCGGAGCTGACGGCTGTATCGATCGTGCTCGGTGTCATTCTGGCGGTGATTTTTGGCGGCGCAAACGCGTATCTTGGACTGCGTGTCGGCATGACCGTCTCCGCATCCATCCCGGCAGCGGTGATCTCCATGGGAGTGATACGTGTCATTTTGCGCAGGGATTCTATTTTGGAAAACAACATTGTGCAGACGATCGGCTCCGCCGGCGAGTCCGTTGCGGCAGGCGCGATCTTTACTCTGCCTGCACTGTTTATGTGGGCGCAGGAGGGCGGACTGGAAAATCCGTCGCTCGCTGAGATCGCGCTCATTACATTGGTCGGAGGCGTACTGGGCGTACTGTTCATGATTCCGCTTCGGAGTGCGCTGATCGTGAAAGAACACGGTACGCTTCCCTACCCGGAGGGGACCGCGTGCGCGGAGGTACTCCTGGCGGGCGAGGAGGGCGGCTCGAGCGCGAGCACTGTTTTCTCTGGCCTTGGTATCGCCGCACTCTATAAGTTTATTGCAGACGGTCTGCTTGCGTTCAAGAGTGAGGTGGATTTTTCCATCGATCAGTACAAGGGATCCGGCGTCGGAATGGACGTGCTTCCCGCACTTTTGGGCGTCGGCTACATCTGCGGGCCGAAGGTATCGTCCTATCTGCTCGCGGGTGGTACGGTGGGCTGGTTTGTGCTCATGCCGCTGATCATGCTTTTCGGCGGTGACATGGTGATGTATCCCGCAACAGACCCGATTTCATCCATGGATACGTGGGGGCTGTGGGGCAGCTACATCCGCTATATCGGCGCGGGCGCGGTTGCCTGCGGAGGAATTTTGAGTTTGATCAAATCCTTCCCGCTTATCATTAAAACCTTCCGCGATGCGCTCAAAGGGCTTGGCGCAGGCAGGGACGGTGACAACAGCCGTACGAACGAGGATCTGAAAATGAACCTCGTGCTGATCGGTATCGGTTTGATGGCCATCGCGATGTGGCTCATCCCGGTTATTCCAGTGAATTTCCTCGGTGCGATTATCATTGTTGTGTTCGGCTTCTTCTTTGCGACGGTTTCCTCCCGTATGGTTGGTATCGTTGGAAGCTCCAACAACCCGGTATCCGGTATGGCTATCGCAACGCTTCTGATCGCGACGATTTTGTTAAAGGCCAGCGGCATGATCGGTTATCCGGGCATGGCCTCTGCCATTGCGATTGGTACGGTCATCTGTATTATTGCGGCGACGGCGGGCGACACGTCGCAGGATTTAAAGACCGGTTTCATTGTCGGCGCTACGCCGAAAAAGCAGCAGATCGGCGAGCTGATCGGTGTTCTCGCATCGGCCGTTGCGATTGGCGGTATTTTGTATCTGCTGAACAGCGCATGGGGCTATGGTTCCACCCAGCTCCCTGCGCCCCAGGCAACGCTCATGAAGATGGTAGTCGAGGGCGTTATGGGCGGCAATCTGCCGTGGAATCTCGTATTTTCAGGTGTTGCGATAGCAATTGTCGTTGAGATTTTAGGTATTCCGGTTCTGCCGTTTGCAGTGGGCCTGTATCTGCCGATTCATCTGAGCACGCCGATGATGGTGGGCGGTGCGATCCGCTGGTTCTTTGAACGAAAGGGCGATGAGAACAAGGCGGGTGTCGATGCTGGCATTTTGTATTCGTCAGGCCTGATCGCCGGTGAGGGCATCGTTGGAATCCTGCTGGCGGTATTTGCGATTATTCCGAAGGGCAAAGGTTCGTTTGGCGATTATCTTGGCAGTCTCCTGCCGTTTGAACCGGGAAATATTCCGGGCTTGATCGCATTTGCATTACTCAGCGCGACTCTGGTTTGGGTGATCACTTCCAGAAAAAAGAGCAAATAGACAGATTACGATTGAAAGAAGAAGGTAGCGGCGTATGTGGGCCGGTACAAAAAAGACGCACTGTTCGGTCATTTTCGGGCAGTGCGTTTCCTTCCATACAGACAGCAATTATCTCACTGCGGCAGAGTAAAGATATATCGCCGGGTGCCCTCTCCGGGGCAAGTAGGATTTTTCCTGCCGTGTAGGATAGGGATGCTTCTCGCAGGCGAAAATATGGTAGGCAGGGAGAACAAAAAAGGAGTCACAGGATGAAGAAAAAGGCGGATAATTTTGTGGATTATATCCCAAAGCACAATGCGCGTTTTGAATACCGTACTAACGAGCGGGGATTGATCGAGATAAAGATGTATAACCGGGGTCTGTTCAATCGCATTGCCCAGATTTTTTTCAGGCGCCCGAAGGTGAGCTGGATCGAGCTTCCGGGTATGGGAACTTTTATCTGGAACCAGATCGACGGCAAACGCAGTGTGTACGAGATCGGACAGGCCTTAAGGGCAGAGTATGGGCAGGAGGCAGAGCCGCTCTACGAGCGCTTGTGCACGTTTGTAAAGTCGCTGCACAACAGCTGTTTTATCGTGTATGTGAATAAGATGTAGATGCTTAAAAAATAGGAAAGGAAGAAAAACAATGCGCGTATTAGAAGAGTTAGAACCAAAAAAAGTGTTTTATTACTTCGAGGAGATCTGCGGGATTCCGCATCCCT
This sequence comes from uncultured Lachnospiraceae bacterium, assembly GCA_949132985.1. GTDB lineage: Bacteria > Bacillota > Clostridia > Lachnospirales > Lachnospiraceae > W0P33-017. The sequence continues at coordinate 25,484 of CASCGD010000023.1, read as the reverse complement.
CCTACAAGGAGAAAAAGATCAGTGATTATCTGGTGAGCTTTGCAAAGGCACATGGACTTGTGTATTATCAGGATGACTTGTATAACGTAGTTATGATTGCACCTGCTACAAAAGGCTACGAAAATGAGGAGCCAATTATTTTACAGGGACATATGGATATGGTATGCGAGAAGGCTCCGGGGTGTGAGATCGACTTTGAAAACGACGGCTTAAAGCTCCTTGTAGACGGCGATTATGTGACGGCTCAGGGAACGACGCTGGGCGGCGACGACGGTATTGCAGTGGCATTTGCACTGGCGATTCTCGATTCGCCGGAAATCGCGCATCCGCGGCTGGAGGTGATCATTACCGTGTCCGAGGAGGTGGGCATGGAGGGTGCAACCGGTATCGATTTGTCTATGCTCGAAGGGCATAAGCTCTTAAATCTGGATTCTGAGGCGGAAGGCATCATGACCGTGAGCTGTGCCGGTGGAAACAGCAGCGTATGCCACGTGCCGGTGTCGTATGAGGCGGGACGCGGTGTGGCGCTTTCATTGAAGATTGGGGGTTTAAAGGGCGGCCATTCCGGCGTGGAGATCGACAAGGGAAGGGCAAATGCAAACCGCGTTGTGGGGCGGCTTTTGCTGGCACTCGAGCAGGCGGGTGTGGATTTTGGCATTGCCGGGCTTTCCGGCGGTGCGAAGCAGAATGCGATTCCGAGGGAGGCGCAGGCGCAGCTTGTCGTTTCGGAAAAGGACCTGGATGTGGTGAAGCATGTGCTTGAGGGGACGATGGCGCAGGTGAAGAACGAGTATGCGGCGACTGATGCCGGGTTGACGCTTGCAATCGATGATTCCGGAGAAAAACAGATGCAGGTACTGCAGGCTGCATCGAAACAGACGGTGGTGATGCTTCTGAACAATCTCCCCAACGGGATCCGGTCTATGAGCGCAGATATCGAGGGTCTTGTGGAGACGTCGCTGAATATGGGTATCGTGACGCTGGACGGAAAGGAATTTCGTGCGGAGTTTGCCGTGAGAAGTTCTGTGGAGAGCGCACGTGACGCTGTGACGGCCTGCATCCGAAATTTGACGGAGTACGCAGGCGGCGTGCTTGAGGTAGGCGGTGTTTACCCCGCATGGGAGTATAAAAAGGAATCCGTGCTGCGGGAGGATGCGACCCGTATTTTCCGTGAGATGTATGGAAAGGAGCCGAAGATCGAGGCGATCCATGCCGGGTTGGAATGCGGAATTTTGGCAGGCAAGATCGACGGACTGGACGGCATATCCATCGGACCGGACATGGTTGGTATCCACACCTTTGAGGAAAAACTGAGCATTTCATCCACAAAACGGGTATTTGAGTTTGTGCTGGAGGTGCTTAAATGTAAGCATGCTTTTTAAAATATGAGGACAGGGGAGAAACATGGCGATAAAAGCAGTAATTTTTGATTTGGACGGAACATTGTTGGATACGTTAGAGGATTTATGGGCGAGCACAAACGCGGCGCTGACACAGTACGGGTTTCCTGCGCGCACGCTGGAGGAGGTGCGTGCCTTTGTCGGAAACGGTGTGAAAAATCTTATGCTGCGCGCGCTGGAAATCAGCGAGCCGCAGGAATGTCCGCAGTTTGAGGAGATTTTGGCGGCGTTTAAAGCACACTACGCCGTTCACAGTAACGACCGTACCAAGGCTTACCCTGGCGTGCAAGAGCTTCTTTTGCAGCTAAAGCGCGCGGGAATCGGTATGGCAATCGTCTCGAACAAGCTGGATGCGGCTGTCAGGCAGCTGAGCGAGATTTATTTTTCGGAGTATATCGCTGTCGCTATCGGGGAGAACGAGGCGGCGGGTATCCGCAAAAAACCTGCGCCCGATACGGTATTCGCCGCGCTAAAGCAGCTTAATGTGAGCAGGGACGAGGCGGTTTACGTGGGGGATTCCGAGGTGGATGTTGCCACGGCAAAAAATTCCGGCCTGCCCTGTATCAGCGTGACGTGGGGGTTTCGCAGCCGTGAGTGCCTGGCGGCAAGCGGCGCGATGCGCTTCTGTGATACGCCGGGCGAGGTGTGGGAGGCGCTGGAACTGTGAAATAGGCGGTTAAATATCACAGTATTTTGCTTGCCTAAGCCCGTATCTGCCGCGTTATCCTCAATCGCCGCAGAACGCGCTGCGGCTCAATCTTTGACCTTTTGTTCGCTGAGGGCAGCTTGGCAAAAGACAAAATCTGGCGGCTGTATTGACAGCCGTCAGATTTTGTGATAAGATACTTTAGCTATTAAAAGCGTTAAACCGCAACGCTTTAACGCGATGAACAAAAGGAAAGCAAGAGGAAAGAAAGACAAAAAAGAAAAAAGTAGAAAAGGGGAATTGTTATGTTTGCAAAAATTTTGATGCTCATTATTTTCTTTGGCATAATGATTGCGATTGGCCTGTACTGCCGCAAGAACGCAACAGATGTCAACGGCTTTGTCCTCGGCGGCAGAAGTGTCGGCCCGTGGCTGACTGCCTTTGCATACGGTACGTCGTATTTTTCGGCGGTTGTATTCATTGGTTATGCGGGGCAGTTTGGATGGAAATACGGTATTGCTGCGACATGGATTGGTCTTGGGAATGCGGTGATTGGCTCGCTCCTTGCCTGGGTCGTTTTGGGGCGCAGAACCCGTGTCATGACCCAGCATCTGGACTCGGCGACGATGCCGGAGTTTTTCGGAAAGCGGTTTGACAGCAACGCCTTAAAAATCTGTGCGTCTGTCATCGTATTTGTTTTTCTCATTCCGTATACCGCATCACTCTACAACGGACTTTCCCGACTGTTCGGAATGGCGTTTAACATCGATTTTAAGGTATGTATTATCATCATGGCGGTATTGACCGGAATTTATGTTATCGCAGGCGGTTATATGGCGACGGCGATCAACGACTTTATCCAGGGCTGTGTCATGCTTGTGGGTATCGTGGCGGTCATCGGTGCGGTGCTGAACATGAACGGCGGCCTGATAGGCGCTTTGGACGGACTGGCGCGTGTGACGGATGAGTCGGTGACCACGACGCCCGGCGTGTTCAATTCATTTTTGGGGCCGGACCCGCTTAATTTACTGGGCGTTGTTATTCTGACATCGCTGGGTACATGGGGACTGCCGCAGATGGTACAGAAATTTTATGCGATTAAAAACGAGAGCCAGATCCGCAAGGGTGCGGTTATCTCCACGTTTTTCGCGATCATCGTTTCCGGCGGATGCTACTTTTTAGGAGGTTTCGGACGGCTGTTTTCCGACAAGATTGATATTGCAGCGGACGGCTTTGACGCAGTGATTCCGACGATGCTCTCCGGGCTGCCGGATTTACTTATCGGGCTGGTTGTGATTCTGGTGTTGTCTGCATCCATGTCCACCTTATCCTCACTGGTTATCGCGTCAAGCTCAACGTTCACGATTGACGTGATGAAAAATCATATTATCAAAAAGATGGATGAGAAGAAGCAGCTTTTGTGGATCCGCGCGCTGATCGTCGTGTTTATTGCAATCTCCGTCGTGATCGCCATCGTGCAGTATACGAACAACGTAACATTTATCGCACAGCTCATGGGTGTTTCCTGGGGCGCGCTGGCCGGTGCGTTCCTTGCGCCGTTCCTCTATGGCTTGTACTGGAAAAGGACGACGCGGCTTGCTGTGTGGGTCAGCTTCATCTTTGGAGCGGGCATCATGATTTTGAACATGCTGGTACGAAGCTCCTTCCCGGTGCTGCTTCAGTCTCCCATCAACTGCGGCGCGTTTGCCATGCTGGCGGGGCTTGTGATCGTTCCGGTCGTCAGTCTTATTTCGCCGAAGCAGGATGAAAAGCAGATCAGGGAGATCTTTTCCTGCTATGAGAAGACGACGACGGTGCGAAAATCCCGGTCTCTCGGAGACTAGTACAACGAAAATTAAGTTTCTGGTACATTGACGCAGAATGATTGTTTCAGATGCAAGGCGAAGGAAAGAGTCGTAGCGGTGGCTACGGCGACTGACGACAACGCCGCAGATGAACAATCAGGCAATTCAAGGTGCCAGTTCCTTAATATTCGTTGTACTAGTATAACACGATTTAAATAACCTTACATTTTGTCGGCCTGCTTTCCCGACCGCACAAAGGAAAAATGCTCAACGTAGCACCCTGCGCCTTCGCTTTTCCTTTGCGCTCTCGAGAATCTGCACAGGAACTCCACGTACGGAGTGCCAGAAAGTACGCTGCATCCGAGGGGCATAAGGCGCTTCCGGCAAAAGGGCTTTCTATGAAGACATCTTGCTGATCTGGCGGCAAAGCCAGCCGAGCTGGTGTGTTTCGCCAAGAAGGTGCCGTTTGGCCACGGTTGGAAGCAGGCGGTATGCAATTAATAGCTCGTGCTCGTCACAGGGCAGAGCAGCAGGCTTTTTTTCATCGGACAGGCCCAAGAGATAATCCGTTGAAATGTCAAAGCTTTGGCTTAGCTTACATAAAATCGGCAGACTCATCCATCGCCTGCCGCTGAGATAATTATTTAATGCTGAATAAGAGACTTGCAGCTCGTCTGCAAGTCTTTTTTGTGAAAGATGCTGTTCTTCCATAAGCGTGCGGATGCGTTGTATGATAGCTTCCATGTGGGATACCCCCTTTCTTTTCAACCCGTGAGCCAGATGATTTGCCGGTCGGCTTGCGCTGTTTAAAGGGTATACCGTGCCGGGCAAAGTCCGCCCGCCCCGGGAGGGGCGTGTATCGCGGGATGCCTGAATGGGTATAGCAAATCATCTGGAATCAGTATGTTTTCAGGTATCAATCTATCACGCAAAGCACATTCGGGGAAAGATGGAGGGACATAATGCGTGGAAGGCGCGGCATATGGTACGAAGAAGGGTTACCCTCAGCGGACAAAGGGACGACACATGGAGCAGCAGTCATCCGCCGCCATTGGGCAAAATACTGTGTGGAACAGCGTTAAAAAGGTGTGAGAGGCTTGATAACAAAATGCCGGCGATTGCTTTTTGCTGATAAAATAGATAAGCGCCGTAAATGTGGAGGAAGCATTGACGGCGGCTACTGCCACCCGCCGTCAATCGTAATGATCTGCCCGGTGAGGTAGAGCGGAGCGGTGGCAAGCTGCCATGCGAGGTCAGCGACTTCTGCGGGTGAGCCGTAACGGCCCATTGGTATTTCCTCCTCAAGCGTGGCACGCTCAGCCGCATCAAAGCATTCGTTCATGCGGGTGTCAATGACACCGCAGGCGATAGCGTTGACCGGTATGCGGCTTGGAGCAAGCTCTTTGGCGAGGGCTTTTGTCAGGCTGTTGACCGCGCCTTTGGAGGCGGAGTAGGCGGCCTCGCAGGACGCGCCCGTATTACCCCAGACGGAGGAAATGTTGATGATGCGGCCGGACTGTCTGCGCACCATATGAGGAATTGCTTCATGGCAGCAGGAAAAGACACTGGTGAGGTTGGTGGAAATGATGCGGTTCCACTCATCGATGGACATATCAGACAGGAGTCCGATATGTGAAATACCTGCGTTATTTATAAGGATATTTATGCTGCCAAACACGTTGGCTGCCTGTGCGAACATATGGCATACCTGGCTGTGATCGCTCACGTCGCAGGACAGTGTGAGGGCACGCACGCCATATCTGGACTGCAGTTCTTCTGCATCTTTCTGTAATTTTTCCACATCGTTTTTGCAATTTAAAATCAGGCTGCAGCCTTCTGCCGCAAAACGTTCGGCGATTGCTTTTCCGATGCCGTGGGAGGCTCCTGTGATAAGTGCTGTGTTTTGATTCATGATCTGCTCCTGTTTTATAGTTTATTTATATATTTTACATAAAAAGGGCTGGTTTTGAAAGAGATTTTTTGGTAAAATGATAGAACACCGTAGCAGCTTTTCGTTTCACGCATTTTACTGGGAGGGTTGTCACGGAAAATATCTCAAAAAGGAGATGATCATTTATGAAAATTACGATCAGCGGCAAGAACATTGATGTGACAGAGGCACTGCGCAGTGCGACGGAGGACAAGCTCGCAAAGCTGGAGAAGTATTTCAGGCCGGATGCGGAATGTAATGTAACGCTTTCCGTGGAAAAAGAGCGCCAGAAAATGGAGGTTACGATTCCCATGAAGGGACATATCATCCGGGCGGAGCAGCAGAGCGATGATATGTATGTTACGATTGATCTGGCTGTGGACATCATTGAGGCTCAGCTAAAGAAATACCGAAAGAAATTGATTACCAAACAGCAAAATTCTGACAGCCTTCGCAAGGAGTTTGTGGAGGAGGAGATCGCTCAGGATGAGGAGATTCGGATTGTGCGCGCGAAAAAGTTTGGTATGAAGCCGATGTTTCCAGAAGATGCATGTGTACAGATGGAGCTTCTCGGACATAACTTCTTTGTGTTCAGCAACGCGGAGACCGGGGAGGTCAATGTAGTTTACAAGCGCAAAGATAAGTGCTATGGACTGATTGAGCCTGAGTTTTAACGACCGGGCAGACGGTGCGGCCAAAGGGCTGCGGAAAATGCCGGGCAGACGGTGTGGCCAAGGGCTGCGGAAAATGCCGGGCAGACGGTGTGAACAAAGGATTGTGGAAAAGAACGAGGATTGATTATGTCGAAACGAGTCGAAGATTTTCCGAATTTTCATTTTGAAGAGCCTGTCTGCAACAGATGAAAATAATTACACGTATTGAAAAGATTTCCTCCACATATGACAGATATACTTGTTGCGTAGCAGAAAAGAATTGCGGCAGTGAGGACTCCGAAAAATTTGTATGGAAGATGTGGAAGCTGCTGCAAAATATTTTGCGGGATGCGGAGGAGAGGATCATGGTATATTACAAGTTGGCCGACGTGGTCAGGGAGTTGAGAAGTCGGCTGAACATGACGCAGGAAGAGCTGGCGGCAGGTATTTGTTCCGTCAGCTCGATTGCTAAGATTGAGAGCGGCAGTCAGATGCCCTCGGGTCGTATTGCGGAGGCATTGCTTCGCAGGCTGAGGGATTCTGGCTGCTTTTTTACCGGTTTCGGAGGAGCAAAGGAGCTGTTGGAGCTGAGGGACTGGGAGCACATTCTGGGGCAGGCAAAATGCCGTTGTGCGCACAGATCCCTGTTTGAGGAGCAGTATTATGCTTATGTGCTGGCGTTGGAACAGGTGAAAAATGGGACGGACCATGCGGTGCTGCTTTTGGAACTGATGAAAATTTTGGTCATGTCTATGCCGCTTGCGGAGCTTTACGGCGAGAGCGCGAAGCGACAGACCTATACTTATTTGGAGCTGTTCATCTTAAACAGTGTGGCGGTACAGTTTTATTATATGCAGAGCTTTGAGTCGGCAAACCGGATTTTGGAGCGGCTTTACTGCTATCTCACAGAGCAGTATGTGGACGGAGAGATCCGCGCGCAGCTCTTTCCGGTGGTGTGCAATAACCTCGCGGCAGTCAAGCAGAATGCAGGCCTGTTTTGTCCGGCGCGCACCCTCTTGGACAAGGGAATCCGCTGCTGTTTAAACGGAGGACGTCTGCTTCCATTGCCCAGTCTTTACGGAAATCTGAGCAATGCGCTCTCCTCCCTGCACGAGACCGCAGGAGCACAGCAGGCATACTCCCGGATGCATATGCTGCGCGGGATTTTAAGGGAGCGGGACGGGACAGGCGGCTCACCGGAGACAGAGCTGCTGGGCCAGAGCTACCTCATGTCATTTGTGTGGTGAGCTTTAGCCCGATCTGTGATCGGGCCCCACTTAGCCCGATCTGTGATCGGGCTAAAGCAAATACTTAAAACGAGGGTGTGTCGCAACGCTTTAGGCAGGCCGATGAGGGCGGGAGCCGGGGGGTTGGTTTGTGACTTCACAGACCCGTCGGAGAAAGCTTACAATGGCCGCAGCATAAATCCGAAACGGGGGTGTGTCACAAACCATCCCCCCGGCTCCTGCCCGGACTACACTGTGGTGCACACCCGCCGCACCCAGACAAACCCCCTTGTCATCCCCGTAAAAATAGAGTACGATAGAGAGGAAAGAGGATGTCGCGCACATTGTCTGAACATTATGCACGACATATAATAAAACAAAAGATAGAATATCAGGGAGAAATCATATGGATATTGTAGTTTTAGCAGGTGGTTTAAGCCCGGAGCGGGACGTTTCGCTGGTGACGGGCAGAGAAGTGTGCGCCGCGTTGCGGGGGAATGGGCATCGTGTCATTCTGATGGATGTGTATCTTGGACGAGAGGGGAATGATGTAACAGAATGGTTCGGGAAAAGCGAGGAGGTCAGCGTTCTGGTAGAGGGGATTGCTGAGACTGCGCCGGATCTGGAGGCCGTAAGGGCATCGCGGGCAGATCAGTCCGACTGCTTTTTTGGCCCGAATGTGATTGAGCTGTGCCGGATGGCGGATATTGTGTTTATGGCGCTGCACGGCGAGAATGGAGAGAATGGGAAGATTCAGGCGGTGTTTGATTTATACGGGATTCACTATACCGGTTCGGATTATCTTTCCAGTGCCATCGCGATGAACAAGGACCTGGCAAAGAAGATTCTGGCGGCGGGCGGCGTTCCGGTGCCAAGAGGCTTTGCGGTGAAAAAGGGTGAGCAGGCTTCGGGACTGCCGGACTTTCCGTGTGTGGTAAAGCCGTGTTGTGGCGGTTCAAGCATCGGCGTGTCCATTGTGCGCAATAAAAATTCCTATGAGGAGGCTCTGCTGGAGGCATTCCGCTGGGAGGATGAGGTCGTGGTGGAGCAGTACATCGAGGGCAGAGAGTTTTCGGTGGCGGTTCTGGCAGGCAGAGCGCTTCCGGTCATAGAAATGGCGCCCATCAACGGATTTTATGACTACAAGAACAAATATCAGGCGGGCAGTACGATCGAGACGTGCCCGGCACAACTCACTGACGGCCAGACAAAAAAGCTTCAGGGATATGCTGAGCTGGCAGCACAGGTCATCGGTCTGAATACCTATTCGCGGATGGATTTCCTCATGGATGATGAAGGGCGCTTTTACTGTCTGGAAGCAAATACACTGCCCGGTATGACGCCCATGAGTCTGATTCCCCAGGAGGCAGCAGCGGTTGGTATCAGCTACGGCGCGCTGTGCGAGCAGATTATCGAAATTTCATTAAAGAAAACGGAGAGGGTAAAATGAAGGGATTGACGTTACCGCGGATGGCAAAGGCCTGTGGTGCCCGGTTGGTGGGGACGGTCAGTGACGATACAAAAGAGGTGATGGGCATCGTAACCGACAGCCGTGAGATGAAAAAGGATTTTCTGTTTGTGGCTTTGACCGGTGAACGGGTTGACGGACATGATTACATTTCTGATGTATTTGCCAAGGGGGCGCTGGCGGCTGTCTCGGAGAGAAAGGTCGATGCGCCGGGACCGTATCTTTTGGTGGAATCCTGCAGGGAAGCTCTGCGAAAGATTGCGGCGCTGTATCTTGAAATGCTTGCAATCCCGGTTGTCGGTATTACGGGAAGCGTTGGTAAGACGAGTACGAAGGAGATGATCGCATCTGTTTTGTCGCAGAGGTATCGCGTCCACAAGACAGAAAAAAATAAAAATAATGAGATCGGCCTGCCGCTCACGGTGTTTGGCCTGCGCGACGAGCATGAGCTTGCGGTGCTTGAGATGGGGATCTCGAATTTTGGTGAGATGAGCCGTCTGGCGGAAATTGCACGGCCGGATGTGGCTGTGATCACAAATATCGGTATCTGCCATCTGGAGGACCTGGGCGATCGCGACGGCGTTTTGCGGGCAAAGACCGAGGTGTTTGATTTTCTCAAAGAGGATGCGACGGTGGTGCTGAACGGAGATGACGATAAGCTGTGTACCATCCGGGAAGTGCAGGGACGCCGGCCTTATTTTTACGGGATGGGAGAGACGGTGCCGCAGGGCGCTGCCTATGAGAAAAAGCTGATTTTTGCGGACGGAATAGAAAACCATGGGTTAAACGGCATTGATTTTGATCTGCATCTGCCCTCCGCAACGCATCGCGTACATGTAGTTATCCCCGGCGGTCATAATGTGTACAACGCCATGGCGGCGGCATCGGTCGGTCTTGCCATGGGACTTTCCGAGACGGAGATCTGCGCAGGAATTGAAGCGGCGCGTACCATCGACGGGCGCACAAACCTGATTCCGGTCCACGACTATCTGGTTATCGACGACTGTTATAATGCGAATCCGATGTCGATGAAGGCGGCGCTGGATGTACTCTCTCAGGCCGGGGGACGGACCGTTGCCGTGCTTGGAGACATGGGCGACCTTGGGACGGAGGAGCTGCAGATACACTATGATGTGGGGGTGTATGCCGCCAAAAAGCAGATTGACGTTTTGTTTGCCGCGGGAGAGCGGACAAAGGAGCTGGTGCGGGGCGTGGCTGACCACACGGACGGAACCGAGGTACTTCACTTTGACACAAGGGATGAGCTGATAAAAGCGCTCGTGCCATTTGTGCGGCCGGGAGATACCATCCTTGTGAAGGCATCGCATTTCATGGATTATCCGAGGGTCGTGGAAGTGTTAACAAAGTAGATTTGATTTCTATCTGAGAATAATGGTCCGGCAGGAATCGGGTGGCCGGACAAAAAAGAAAGCAGCAACATAAGTATATCCCGTAAAAATCCGTGTGTTTTGGCACAAAAAATTTTACGGGATATTTTTATGCCGTTCCAGCATTTCCCGGATTTCGGTCTGGCAATACAGGCCGAGTTTCTTTTTTTCTTCTTTTGAGAGCTTAGACGGCTCAATCGGGTTGCCGTATTCCAGGATCACGGGTGTCCGTTTAATCCAGGGGATATGCTTTTCAAACACGTCTGCCGAGCCGGTGATGGCCATGGGGATAATCTTGCAGCCGGTTTTTTCCGCAATTTTAAGGCTGCCTTCCTTGAAGGGGAGCATATCAAGCTCATCTGTGCCCACCCCGCGGCCGCCTTCCGGATAGATACATACGGAAATACCGTTTTTGATGTTTTCGATGCCGCTCAAAATTGTCTTTAAACTCTGTTTGATATCGCTTCGGTCGATAAACAGGCAGTAGAGCCTTCGCATCCAGAGTGAGAGCAGGGGAATACGTTCGATGCTGTTCTTTGAGATGTAGCCGGTCAGGCCGGGGCATCTCGCATAGGAGACGATAATGTCAAAGTAGCTGCGGTGGTTGCCGATGTAGAGTACAGGCTCGTCAGCAGGTACATGCTCTTCCCCGATGACGGTGAGCTTTATGCCGGAGATAAAACAGATGCAGCGGAAGGCCCACTGCACGATCCGAAGCTGACTGATATCGGCTGCGTAGCGCCATTCCTTTTTCTTTGCGATCAGCCATTCAACTCCTAAAACCGGAATTCCGAGAATCAGAAAGAGCACGACATACAGCAGTACAAAAAATGTGCGAATCATATTCTTAAACCTCTCATATATTTTACCATATAGAATACTTAATTATAGCACAGTCACTACCGGAATGACAATGCAAAAAGAGTGAAAAAAGTTTCTTTTCAGTAACAATTCAGCCAGGGACTTTGCACCTGCTGCAAAGTCCGTAAGAATACGTAGATTGGGCCAAAGAATCCAGCCTTTTTCCGAAGGCAAACTTTAAATGGGCTGGATTCCGTAACAGTGAAGCCGAAGGCTGAACGGCTGCTCTTTTCACGCCGCGGGAACGCGCGCTGGCTGCGCGTTTTGTAAGAACATGGTACAGGAGTGAGGGGCGATTTTTGCGCAGCAAAATTCAAAATATCGACCCGAATCGTTACTATGAGCGGCTCCCGAGCCGTGAATAGTAATTGAAAAAATATTTCAGGAGGATGCTATGAAACAATTAAAAACGATGCTGGCGGTGCTGCTTGGACTGTGTCTTCTGGCGGGCTGCGGTATGGAGAAAACATCTCAGGAGAAGCAGGCGGATTTGGAGTATACGCTGGTGGCCGGGGAGGATATCCCGCAGGAGCTTTTGACGCAGATTGAGGATGCAAAAGAGGAGGAGATGAAGCTTACCTATTCTGACGGGGGATGCTTTTATCTGGTGAAAGGCTATGGCGAGCAGCCGGCAGGCAGCAGCATTCAGGTGCTTGAACTCTATCAGACAAAGGATGGTATCGTATTTGATACGCAGCTGCTCGGGGGCGGTGAAACTAAGGTCGAAGACACCACAAGTGCCTATCCATATATTGTGGTGAAACTCCTGTGTGATGAACAAAATGTTGTGTTTCAGTGATTTTTCGACATTGACAGAGTACTACATGTAGTGGTATACTGGATGCGGAAAGAATTCATGCATAGGAGGAAGGCAAATTAAGAAGTAATTTTTTGAATGCCTTCCGACAAAATGTCCGTGAGTGGAAGAGAACGGGCATTATATTAAAACAAGGGAGGAAAAAGGATGAAACAATCTGAAATTAGCAAGGTGCGTGCTTCTGTGCATCAGCGCCTTGGCAATAAGGTTGTGATTCAGTTGGATCGTGGACGCAACAAGGTTGATATTCAGGAGGGTGTCATTCAGAACGCTTATCCGAGTGTATTTACTATCCTTGTGGACAGCACCGATGGCCTCAATCCACCGCAGCTTCTGTCATTTTCCTACACTGATATCATTACCCGGGATATCCGTATGAAATTGTGCTAAAATCTGGGCTGTTTTTTATACTGACGGGCAGAAAAATTTACCAGTAATGTCGGCTTGCAGGCACTGCCGCTTCAAGCCGTCCGGCAGATTTTATCGCTCGTGAGTATACTACCATTATAATATGCACACCTATGCGAAAGAAGAATCTTGGAAAAGATTCGCATAAAGACCTTCGTTTTTGAATACTTATTGATAAGTAAGTCAAAAAACGGAGGTCTTTTTGTATGGAATCAGCACAACATGTAGAGTGTGAATGGCAGCAGATACACGTGATGAGTGAAAAAGGAAAGGCGGTCACACAGATCACGCTGGATGACGACTATAATCTGGCGGAATACAAACCGGATATTCTGAAAATTATTGAGGAAAAAGGGCAGGTGCGCATGGAGGAGGCGAAGGTCGAAAAGGATCTTGTGCGGCTGAGGGGCGTGCTGCGTTTTGAGGTACTCTACAAAAGCAGCAAGGAGGATGGTCATTTTAACCATTTGCAGGGAGAAATCCCGTTTCAGGAAAATGTGCGCATGGAGGGCAGCGAGGAGTACGATATGGTTTTCGTAGTCCCCGAAATCGAGGATCTTTCTATCGGGCTGATTAATTCGAGAAAGCTGGAGATCCGATCGCTGATCACGCTGCAGCTGCAGCTCCGCCAGCCGGCGGCCTACAGCCTTGCGACCGGCTTGGCGGGCGGTGAGACGGAACAGGTGCAGGTGCGCAGGGAGGAAGTCACGGCGTTAGAGCTGCTTGGACAAAAAAAAGATACAAGCCGTTTCAGAAGCGAGCTGACCCTTCCGTCCAACAAACCCGGAATACAGGAAATTCTGTGGTACTCCTTACAGCCGCGGGCGCTGGAGAGCCGCATGGAGGAAGGCAGGATCACCTTAAGTGGTGAGCTGCTCATACATATGACTTATCGGAGTTCGGAGGATTCGGAACAGATGCAGTGTCTGGAGCTGGCAGTTCCGATGCAGACCCAGGTAGATGCTGCGGAGGCGGCCCCGGAGGTGCTCTCGTGGGTGCGGGTGCGCCTTGTTTCCAGCGATCTTGAGTCGGCGGAGGATTTTGACGGCGAGGAACGGCTGCTGCAGCTGGAGGCAGTGCTTGAACTGGATTACACGCTCTGGCAGGAGCGGACGCTGACACTGCTGCAGGATGTTTATGCCACCGGAAGTGACCTGAGATGCACCGCGAAGGATGTGACACTTCAGCAGCTTCTTGTAAAAAATGACTCTCGGTTCCGGCTGAATGAGCGCATTGCGCTGGAGGATGGCGGTCAGGTCATGCAGATCTGTTCGTGTGTCGGAACGGTTCAGGTGGAGGATGTGACGCCGGGGCCGGGGCGGTTGGAGGTTTCGGGTATTTTAAAGCTGAAGCTGCTCTATATTGCGGCGAATGATGAGATGCCGATGATGGCGGTGAGCGAGACGCTGCCCTTTAACGAGGTTGTTGAGGTAGCGGGGCTTGACCCCGCAAAATCAAAGATCAGCTATGATCTGGAGGCGGGGATTGATCAGCTTACAACCGCGCTTCTGGATCAGAGCCAGGTGGAATGCAAAGCTCAGATTCGCCTCTGCGTGATTGTTTTTGAAAATTACACCGTGAAAAATGTGGAAGAAATCGAGGTGGTTCCTCTGGATGGGGAACAGCTTCGGACGCAGCCGGGTATGATTGGCTATATCGTGAAAAACGGGGACGATTTGTGGAATATTGCCAAGGCAAACAGGGTGACGATTCCGCAGATCATGGAGCTGAACGGATTGACGGAGGAATCGGTGCAGCCGGGAAATAAGCTGATGATTGTCAAGACCATCGGTTGAAATTCGCTCGCGCGCGTGTTATACTATAACAGCAGTTTAAGGAGATATATCGAAAGCCACGCCGCCGGCGGACAGCCAATTCTGAACAAAGACGCGCTTCCGCTGAGAGCAATTGCGCCAATGCGCAGGCAGGTATTTGTTTCGGAATTACCTGTCCGCCGGCGGCTGGTCGTGACAGGCTTTTGTATAAGTCGCCTTAATGGCCAATATATTTTGCGCAGGACAGATTTTCTTTTTAGGTGTGACGCAGAATATTAAGGTTAATTAAAGTAAATCTACTGGCTGTTGTGCAGGAGGAAGGCCCACAGGGAGGAATTTTTATGATACGTGTGAGAGACAGGAAACGACTGCTGGCGGCGGCGCTTGTATGCGCATTTGCGGTTGGCATGGTACAGAATACGGATGTGAATGCAACCGTTATTCAGGATGCGAAGGATAAGATTAACGAGGCAAACCAGCAGATGAATGAGAAGAAGGGGCAGATCTCTGATATTGAAAGAAAGCAGGATTCTCTGCAGAAGGAGATTGACTCGCTGGATTCGGAGCTGGTGGCATTGCTGCTGGATATTGAGGTGCTGAAAGATGAGATCACGCAGAAGGAGGCGGATATCGACAAGGCTTCCGATGATCTGAAGACAGCCAAAAAAACAGAGAAAAAACAGTATGAGAGCATGAAAAAGCGGATTCGTTTTATGTATGAGCGAGGCGATAATGCGCTCGTCGAATCGCTGCTTGGCGCGGGAAGTATGTCGGATTTTTTGAACCGGGTGGAATATTTTAATCAGATCTATGACTATGACCGGGGGATGCTAACCGAGTATCAGGATACGGTAAAGCAGGTTGCTAAGCTCAAAGGCAAATTGGAGCAGGAACAGCAGGATATGGTTGCCCTGAAAGAAAACCAGGAGCATCAGTCTGAGGAGCTGCAGCAGATGATTACAAAAAAGCGCAGCACCATGAGTGACTTTGACGCGAAGCTTGCACAGGCCGAGCAGCTTGTGGCACAGTATAAGCAGACCATCAAGGCGCAGAATGATATCATCGTGGCGGAGCAGGCGCGCATTGCCGCGGAGGAGGAAGAACGCCGCCGCGAGGAGGAACGCCGCAGGCAGCAGGAGGAGCAGCGCAGACAGGAAGAAGAACGCCGCAGGCAGCAGGCGGCAGCCGCAGCGAATCAGGGCGGCGGCTCGGGCGGCAGTTCCGGTGATTCGGGCAGCAGCTCGGGAGGCAGTTCCGGCGGCTCGGATGCAGGGGGTTCCAATCCTGATTATCGGACAGACATCAGCGGGCAGGAGGTTGTGAATTTTGCCCTGCAGTTTGTGGGAAACCCTTATGTGTGGGGCGGTACAAGTCTGACGAACGGCTGTGACTGTTCCGGATTTGTGATGAGCGTGTTCGGACACTTTGGGATCAGCCTTCCGCACAGCTCCTACGCGCTGCGAAGCTGCGGACAGGGTGTCAGCTACAGCAATGCGCAGCCGGGGGACCTGATCTGCTACAGCGGGCATGTGGCGATCTACATAGGCGGCGGCCGGATTGTCGGCGCACAGAGCACTGCCATCGGAATTGCCACGCAGACGGCGACCTATCGGACGATTCTTGCAGTGCGCCGGGTATTATAGTTCGGTTGTCCGCGGACGTTTTATTTATGTAAGAAAGACGTTACTTTTTATACCCGGACTGCACGTTACCGGTCACAGGGTGAACAGTAACAGAAAGACAAGCCATGAGAGAAAAATATTTTAACTGGTTTTGCAGCTGCCGCAGATATGTGTCTGTGGCAGTGGTCTTGTGTGCGCTCCTGTGTCTGGGCGGGTGCGGCGTAAGGCAGGAGACGATTGTTTTTAACGAACATTTGGACGAGACTGCTCTGGTTTTGGATGGGCAGGAGTATTCGCTGCGTGCGTTTGCCTTTTATATCGCCTATGAGGAGCAGCTCATACAGGAGCAGGCGCTTTTATATAATGCCGAAAACCCCAACGCGTACTGGAATACCCATATGAACGGGCATTTTGTGCGTGTGCGCGCCAGAACGGAAGCGATGAACCTCGCAATCCATGATTTTTTATTGTATGATCTGGCGATGGACATGGGGATGGAACTGAACGATGAGCAGATCAAATATGCGAAAAGCCGATGCGATGATTTCTGGATGGATATCGGGGAGACGGCACAAGAGCGCCTTGGAGTCCCGAAGGAGGAAATGGAGGAGACGCTGCTTAGGATGGCGCTGGCACAGGCATATCAGGAGCTGATTGCAGCGATGGACGGTGTTCCCATGGAGGATTATAATGCGGAGGGGGCGGCATACGAAAAGCTGCTTGACGAGCATACTTATAAAATTAAAAAGAGTGTATGGGAGGGTATTTCCATGGGGCATGTGACATTGCTCAATGAATAGAATGAAACTGTGAAAAAAAGAAGCAGTTTACATAAAAATATATACTGGGGAGAACAGACAGACATGAATTTGCAACGCAGTAAAATTGACAGAAAACCGATGAACCGTAAACCTATCAAGATCGGGCGCAATGATCCCTGCTGGTGCAAAAGCGGCAGGAAGTACAAGCAGTGCCATATGGCGATGGACGACCGAATACAGCTGATCCAGAATCAGGGGCATCTGGTGCCGGACCGCTCCATTATCAAAAATGCCGATCAGATTGCAGGCATCCGGCAGAGTGCGAAAATTAACATTGCCGTTCTGGATTATGTGGAAGAACATATGAAGGAGGGTGTGACAACCCAGCAGATTGATACGTGGGTATATGATTTGACGACAAGGATGGGCGGCATTCCTGCGCCGCTGCACTATCAGAATTATCCGAAGAGCGTATGTACTTCAATAAATAATCAGGTGTGCCATGGGATTCCCGATGAGAAGGTGATTTTAAAGGATGGGGATATTATCAACGTGGACTGTTCTACGATATTGAACGGTTATTTTTCGGATTCCTCCCGCATGTTCTGCATCGGGAATGTCAGCCCGGAGAAGAAACGGCTGGTGGAGGTCACAAAGGAGTGCTGTGATATCGGGCTGGCAGAGGTAAAGCCCTGGGGCTTTCTCGGTGATATGGGCCAGGCTGTCCACGACCACGCGTTTGCAAACGGATATACGGTTGTCCGGGAGATCGGCGGTCATGGCGTCGGGCTGGAGTTTCACGAGGACCCGTGGGTGAGCTATAACAGCAGGTGCGGGGAGGAGATGCTCATGGTGCCGGGCATGATCTTTACAATTGAGCCTATGGTGAACATGGGAAAGGTGGACATCTTTATTGATGATTCAAACGGGTGGACGGCCTACACCGAGGATGGCAAGCCCTCCGCCCAGTGGGAGTACATGGTACTCGTCACTGAGGATGGAGCAGAGGTACTCTGCTACTAGTGTGCTGACACGTTCATTTGGCGAAATATGAACATGTCAGTACACTAGTTAAGCACGTCTTCCGAATGCTCGCCGCGGTTTTTGGGGAATACAGTCAGCTTATTATTTAAATTGCAGGTGGCCAGCAGAACCTGGCTTGCGTCCGGATACCCGAGATCGCTTAAGCGTGCCGTGAGCCATTTTTTGTCTTTCCCTGAGTGGCGCAGATTTTTTTCCATGATATGTCCGTCCAGGACAAGGGCGGCGGTCATATCCTCCGCCTCCGGGTTTAGATTCAGGTCTGCGGGTGTTGCCGGGCGCTCTGTCGCCTTCGGCAAAAAGCTCAGTTTGCCGTTCCCCTCCAGGATAACAGTCTGGAGCTGGGATATATCAAAGTATCCGCTGACCCGGCACTGCTCCATAAATTCGTTGAGATCGATTTTGGCTTTTTTCAGATTTTCCTCGTAAAGTGTATTGTGGTGCAGCAAAATCAGGGGCTTACCGTTCAGAAAACGGCGTGCGGACATGGATTTTTCTGCGATCCATGAGAGACAGACTGCAGCGGTTCCGTAGATGATCATCGCTGTGAGGGGACGGTGATAATCCTCCAGTTCGGTGGCCATTTCTGCGGCGATGGAACCGATGGTGATGCCGTTGATGTAGTCAAACAGGCTCATCTGCGACATTTGGCGGTAGCCCATGAGCTTTGTCAGTAGAAAGAGCACGACAATTGACACGAGGGATAATATAATTACAGGACCGATTTCTTTTGTCATGACAGGCCCCCTTACGTGATTTTTGCCGAGGAAGCGCCCAGCTTGGAGAGTTTCTGTGCGTCGGTCAGCTCATCGCGTTTTCCGAGATGCTGCGGCGGCAGTTCTTTTGACATGTGGTAATAAATGTCCTTTGCGTCTGCGCCCTCGGAGATTGCGGAATATTGCAGGTCCGGGTACTCATCGTAGATGGCTTCGTCGTAAAGGGACTGGTCAAACACGTCCCGGTAGGAGACTTCTCTTTTACATACGTTTTTTGTAGATTCTTTTCTCATGATGCCCTCCTTTTTGTGGTTGTAGTATAAGGCTGCCGTTACTGGTCACGAAGTGAACAGTAACAGTATAAGTGGGGAACGGTATTTTTATTCATGCAGTATTTGCAAAATTGTGTGACATGGGGTAAAATCAAAATATCTGGAATTACTTTGCAGGAAAATGGAGGAAGCATGCCATGAAGATAGGAGAAATACCGGTTAACACAACGGTTCAGATACGTGTGAGTCAGGAAGAGCTGAAATATGAGTGTACGGCAATCGTGGTGGCGACGAGGGACGACGGACTGTTTCTGACGCCGATCAAGCACAACGGTCAGCTCGTTGATTTTTCCAGTGATAAAATACAGATACTGACATTTTATGTAAATGATAAGAAACAGGTGATGGGGTGGAGCGGCTGCCGGATCCGCAGAGATATCTATCAGGGAAAGCGGTGCCATCTTCTGACAACAAAGCGGCCGGGTATGCGCGTCAACCGGCGCAGTGAGGCGAGAGTCCATACGGAAATGCATGCGACGCTGCGCGCGGTTTCCGATGACAAGGAACGGGAGGTCATCATACGTGATTATGGCGAGAACGGCATCGGTTTTCTCTGCCGTCAGGCGGTTCCGGAACGTGATCTGATGGGAATTCACCTGACTTTTGAGGATGCACAGCAGAGTATGCATGTGGTTCTGCGCCTGCACATACTGCGACAGGTAGAGCATACGAGCGGCACGTTCCATTTTGGCGCACAGATTATGCAGCCGGATCAGGTATGGACGGATTATGTGAAAAATAAGATGGAGGAGCTGAGGGAGCGCAGTAAAAATCCGGAGAAGCCGGGTGTGAATACGTAATTTGCGCTTCAAACAGGTGATCGGATGATAAAATGGGAGCCGGCAGGTTTTTGTCCATGAAAAGACAGACTGCCAGTTCAAACAGATGATCAGATGATAAAACAGGAGCCACAAAGGCTCCCAATTAAAATAATGGGGCTGCTGCATTAAGAAAAACGATACAGGATATGGTTCAAGATATAGTTCGTTTCAATCATTTCGATTCAATCATTCTTCTATACGATATCCGGTATATGTTTTGCTTAGTACGACAGCCCCATTATCATGCAGCTACGCCTGGCTCTTTTCATATGCCTCCCGGCACGCCTTCGCCAGCTGATCGCCGCAGGAGGTGGGCTTGAAGCCGCAGCGGATACCGCCGATGCGCTGCTCGATCTCGTCGATGGTCATGCCTTCCACCAGCGCGGGGATCGCCTGAAGGTTGCCGTGGCAGCCTCCGGTGAATTTTACGTTGTGGACAACGTCGCCCTCTAAATCCAGCTCAATCTGCGTGGAGCAGGTTCCCTTTGTCTTATATATGTAGCTCATAGAAATTCTCCTTTCCGAAAATTTATACGCACGGACAAAAGAAATTTACCAGGTAACTTAAGATGCCGGCACCAGTGGGTTGACGTTACAGGAAAAATTTTTTGCCCGTCAGTACGGATTGAGGTTATTGTACCTGTCTGTGAGGGGAAAGTCAAGAAGAGAGTACCTCTTTGCCGTGGCCTGAATGAAGCAGTGTCTGTGTTGTTTTTGGTGCCCCGGAAACGCGCATTGGCTGTGCCTTTCATGAGAATATAATTCCGGTTTATAAAATTTTCATAAAACCTTTACAGCGCTACCACTTGTGAAAATCCCCAAACCGTGTTAATATGGAACAGATAATGCGGTGTTTTATGCATATTTTTAGAAAGGTAACGGGGATTACCGGATACAGTTAGGAGTATTATATGGGTCTTATAGAAAAGATGTTTGGAACACACAGTGAGCGTGAGATCAAGCGGATCACGCCGCTGGTTGATAAGATTGAAGCGCTGCGCCCTGCGATGCAGGCTTTGTCCGATGAAGAGATGGCGGCGAAAACAGTAGAATTTAAGGAGCGTCTCGCTCAGGGCGAAACGCTGGACGACCTTTTGGTGGACGCATATGCTCTCGTGCGGGAGGCAGCGGTGCGTGTGCTGGGGATGGAGCATTACCGGGTACAGCTGATCGGAGGAATCGTGCTTCATCAGGGACGTATCGCGGAGATGCGTACCGGTGAAGGAAAAACCCTGGTGGCGACGCTGCCGGCCTATCTGAACGCGCTGGCGGGTCAGGGCGTCCATATCGTGACGGTCAACGACTATCTGGCAAAGCGTGATGCCGATGAGATGGGACAGATTCATGAGTTTTTAGGTTTGAAGGTCGGCTGTGTGTTAAACAGCATGGATAACGATGAGCGCCGTGAACAGTATAACTGCGATATTACCTATGTCACGAACAACGAGCTGGGTTTTGACTACCTGCGTGACAATATGGTTATTTATAAGGAGCAGCTGGTGCAGCGCGGCCTGCACTATGTCATCATCGACGAGGTTGACTCCGTGCTGATCGACGAGGCCAGGACTCCGCTTATCATTTCCGGACAGAGCGGCAAGTCTACAAGACTTTATGAGGCGTGTGACATTCTGGCACGTCAGATGCAGCGCGGCGAGGCCAGCGGCGAGTTTAACAAGATGGATGCGATCATGGGCGTGGAGATCGAGGAGAGCGGAGATTTCATCGTCAATGAGAAGGACAAGGTCGTGAACCTGACCGCTGACGGTGTGGCGAAGGTCGAGCAGTTTTTCAAGATCGAAAATCTTGCAGATGCGGAAAATCTGGAGATCCAGCACAACATCATTTTAGCGCTTCGCGCCCACAATCTGATGTTCCGCGACAAGGATTACGTGGTAAAGGACGACGAGGTGCTCATTGTGGATGAGTTTACCGGGCGTATCATGCCGGGACGCCGGTATTCCGACGGTCTGCATCAGGCGATTGAGGCGAAGGAGCACGTGAAGGTGAAGCGTGAGAGCCGCACGCTTGCGACCATTACGTTCCAGAATTTCTTTAATAAATTCGAGAAAAAAGCGGGTATGACCGGTACGGCGCTCACCGAGGAAAAGGAGTTCCGCGATATTTACGGTATGGACGTTGTGGAGGTCCCCACGAACCGCCCGATGATCCGTGAGGACCATCAGGATGCCGTTTACAAGACGAAAAAAGAAAAATTCCGTGCGGTTGTGGAGGATGTGAAGGCGTCCCACGAGAAGGGACAGCCGGTGCTTGTGGGTACGATTACCATCGAGACGTCCGAGCTGCTCTCTAAGATGCTGAGTAAAGAGGGCATCAAACATCAGGTGCTGAATGCGAAGTTCCATGATATCGAAGCGGAGATCGTCTCCCACGCGGGTGAGCACGGCACTGTCACGATTGCGACGAATATGGCGGGCCGTGGTACGGATATTAAGCTGGACGAGGAATCAGTAGCGGCAGGCGGTTTAAAGATCGTCGGCACGGAGCGCCACGAATCACGCCGTATCGACAATCAGCTCCGCGGACGTTCCGGGCGTCAGGGCGATCCGGGTGAGTCCAAGTTTTATATCTCACTGGAAGACGATCTGATGCGTCTGTTCGGCTCCGAAAAGCTTATGAGTATGTTTAACGCTCTGGGTGTGCCTGAGGGCGAGGAAATCCAGCACAAGATGCTGACCAACGCCATTGAGAAGGCACAGATGAAAATCGAGAGCAACAACTTTGGTATCCGTAAAAACCTGCTGGATTACGATCAGGTCAACAACGATCAGCGCGAGATCATCTACGAGGAGCGCGCACGCGTCTTAAACGGCGAGAGCATGCGCGACGCCATCTACAAGATGATGACGGATTTCGTGGAGAATGCGGTAAATACATGCATTTCGGATGATGTGCCTCAGGAGGAGTGGGATGTCATGGAGCTGAACCAGATCATGCTTCCGGTCATTCCGATGGAGCCTGTGACATCCGAGGACGCGAAGGATTGCAAGAATAAGAAGGAACTGGAGCACGTGTTAAAGGAGCGTGCGGTGAAGCTGTATGAGGCGAAGGAAGCGGAGTTCCCGGAGGCGGAGGCGGTGCGCGAGCTGGAGCGTGTCGTGCTTTTAAAGGCGATCGACCGCAAGTGGATGGCTCACATCGACGATATGGACCAGCTCCGTCAGGGTATCGGTTTACAGTCCTTTGCACAGCGAGATCCGCTGGTTGAGTATAAGCTGGCAGGCTTTGAGATGTTTGACGCTATGACGGCAGCAATTACCGAGGATACACTTAAGCTTCTGTTCCATGTGAAGGTGGAACAGAAGGTAGAGCGTGAGCAGGTTGCGAAGGTAACAGGAACGAACAAGGACGAGTCTTTGGCAGCCACACCGAAAAGGCGCGAGGTAAAGAAGATTTATCCGAATGCCCCCTGTCCCTGCGGAAGCGGTAAAAAGTATAAGCAGTGCTGCGGCAGGCTGGGATAATACCGGCAGTGTGGGAACGTGTGAGATCTTTTATAGGAGAAGATGTGATGGACAAGAGATGGGTGAGGAAGGCTGCGGGGCTTTTATTTGTGTTCGCATGTGTGCTGCTGGCGGCGTGTATGCCGGTAAAGGCGGCGACTGCTTGGGATGACAACGATATTCGCCAGATCATGAATCAGGCATTTGAGAATAATGACCTCGAAGCAGTCATTACGATAGACCGGACATTTTCGCCCGATGAGAATCAGGCAAAGGCGGAGGCGGAGCTTTACGCCAATCAACTGCTTGTGTATCTTGAGGAGGCGGCGCTAAAAAACGGCAAGCTGATGAATGGCACAAGCTACAGCTATGTCATTGTTGACAGTCGTGAGGTGACTTACAGGTTTGACATTTCGCCGCAGTTTACGAAGGAGGTTACACTGCTTACCTCCGAAAAATCCGCCTACAAAAAGGCACTCCGCGCGTTGGAGAAGCGCGATTACAAGACGAAATTCTATTCCGAGGATGCGATGTATTTCGATATCTTTGTGCTGGCACTGCAGCATCACCCGGAGTACAACTATAACGTGGTGATCTGGAAAAGCTCGGACGGAACCTGCGGATACCGTCCCGGTAAGGAGCTGAACACGACTGAGATCAAGACAAAGATGACGCGTGCCAACACGAAGGCAAATTCAATCATCAAAAAGATTATCAAAAAGGGCATGTCGCCGAAGGAAAAACTGAAGGCGATTCATGATTATCTGGTGCGCTACTGTGTGTACGATGAGAATGCGCCGCGCGATGGTTATCACGACTCGTACACGGCCTATGGATGTCTTGTGCGAAAGAAGGCAGTGTGTCAGGGGTATGCGGCAGCGTTCAATCTTCTTGCGATCAAGGCGGGAGTCTGTTCGATAACGGTTGGCGGCGAGGCCGGAGGCGGTTCTCATGCGTGGAATTATGTGCGGATCGGGAGCACGTACCGCTATGTGGATACCACATGGGATGATCCTCTGCCGGACCGCGGCTCGAAAGCGGGTGTTCCCCATAAATATTTTTATGTGACACAGTCTGAGCTGGCAAAGAATCATACGTGGAACCGGAAGGAAAATGCAAAAAAATATGTAGATTATGCGGATATTTTGCGATAAAGTGCCGCCGGATCATCAAAGGGATGGTTCGGCGGTATTTTTATGCGCAGAGGCGCGTAAGGTAATTTGCTGCTGACACAGCATTGCTCTGCGCAGCGGGCAGGGAAAAACCCTTCCTTACTTGATTTGGTATGGCCGGGTGGTCAGAAATGGTGGCAAAACTATCATTCTCGGCGAGCATAAGTCCTATGCGGATTTCAGATCGTGCATGCTGGATGGGAAGCTTTCGTGGAAAACGGTTTACGCCTCCTGACAAGCAGTGGTTTACAGTTTGCAATCTGCCCGCACTTTTTATCGTGTTTTGTTTCCGCAAACAGGACAGAATATCCATTGTTCACTCAACATATTTCTCCCTTGATTAAATATCTTTTACTTTCATTTTATTCATTTCCTTTTGCTGTATTTTCTTGTATTTATCTCTGCCAGTCCCCCAATTTCCTAAAAAGAGCGTATTCACGACAACAAATGGGAACAAAGATCTTGTTTCAAGGGGTATCTTCCCACAAGCAAAAACATAAACGCTCCCTGCTAATAGAAGCAGAGGAATTATCCCGCCCCAAAGAGGGCTTTTCAATTTGGTACAAAGAAGATACTCTGCAATCATTAGTACGCCTGCGATAATAAATCCAACAATAAGCGCAACCATTCTTATTTCTCCTTTTCTTTTTTATATTTTTCGATGATGATTTTTGCAGTTTCTAAGTCAATTCGTGAATCAACTGCAAGCCCTTTAATAAAGGTTGAAAACGGTTCTTCCTCCTGTTGTTCGCTCAATTCGATTTTTTGTATAAGTTTATCTAATCGCAAACGAACAGTTGGATATGATACTTCATACAGTTTTGCTATTTCCTTTAGCGAACCGGATTTTAGAACAAAGTTTTTCAGGAAAGTTGCGTCCTCCTGCTCTAATGCAAGGATCCACTGGGGTATTTTGTCAATATCCAATTCAATACTCCTTTCTTTTTGTATTTAATAATATTAAGTATATCATAAATAAAATTAAAGTCAATAGGAAAAACTTCTTATATTTTGAAATATATTACTATGGAGGTTACATATAAATGAATTTTACGCAGAATAAATTTTTATTCTGTAAGGCAAAAGATTAGCTGTAGCGAGTGCTGCAGCGATTGATGACAACGCAGCAGATAGAAATTGATACAAGTAAAAACGTCGATATTTAACCGCCGCAGTAATAT